>JAUSEJ010000713.1 GCA_030650265.1 Dehalococcoidia bacterium
CATGCCGTCACAGGAAGGTTTTGAGTTTCTGGGGATGGCTACCCACTACCATTCTACGCAGAGTACTTTCAAAAACATCAATATCCCCAGACTGGATCAGCTTATCGACGAGGTTTCCGCCACAGCGGATCCTGCGCAGAGGAAGCAGAAGATGCTCGAATCTGTGGTCTTGGCCAAGACCGATTACAGCACATTTGCCGTTTTGGCGCCTTTCGTGGTTTTAGCCACAGGGCCGAAGGTCGGCGAGGTGCCCCAATATAGAAGTTCCAGACTGGTCGGCAACCAGCTTGCGACATTGACCCATACCAAGTAGATGATCGCTTTTCGAGGATGCAGACTAGTTAATCCACATTAGCAAGCCAGTTGAAATCTTGCCAAAAGGCAAGATGGGTGGAGTCGGGCCCGGCAAGACGGTGCCCATCCTACCTTCGCAGATTCGCAAAACGCTGCAATTGACAGATTGGGCTGCCCCTGCTATGATCTGCTCATGCTCCTGCTGGTAGGAATGTCTGCCATCAGGAAGGAACAGCAACAGTACCTTTCGACGAGAGTCAAAGATGACCTCAGAAGTCCCCGGAGCCGGAGAGCGGTCCTTCCAGGGGAAGGACGACCCCCTGAACGTCTACGGCAGACGAAAGACAAGTTGTTCGAGGCAACCACCGCAGGCTCTTTTGGTGACAAATACCGGTCATGCAAGATGCTGCTCAGCAGATTCCTGTCGCCGGTGAGATAACGTCAAACAATCGACATTGCAGGTCGCCTGATTTGCGGTTGCTACGCGGGTCAGACCAGCCTGATAGGTAATCGGAAATGGTTAAGCGCCTCGTAGATTACAAAACCTACCCTGTACCAACTAGACCTTCACGCACCGGAATGGCATCGCCCTTCGTCGGTCGTGAAAGCGAGTTGCGTCGCCTTACGGCGGCTTTGACTCACGCACTGGAAGGGCAAGGAGGCACGATCTTCCTGGTTGGACAACCCGGCATGGGCAAGACGCGCCTCGCGCGCGAGTCCCTCGCTTTGGCAAAAGGCCGTGGCTTCACGGTGCTCGAAGGACACGCTTTTCCTTTGGAGTCTGGCCTGGCTTATGCCCCGCTCCTCGATGCCTTCGGCCCCCTGCTGCGCAGTTTAGACTCTTCCCGCCTGGCAATACTGGTGGACGGCCTCGAAGACCTCGGGCGTCTGTTCGGCGCGCTTCGACTGCCTGTGCCAGCCGTTCCCCCTGAGCGACAGGGTAACCCGGCTCTTGAAAAGACCTGTCTTTTCGAGGCCGTATCCTGCCTCCTCGAACGTCTAAGCCGTGAGGCCCCGGTGGCGCTACTGGTGGACGATGTGCACTGGGCAGATCGCCCTTCGATGGAGATGTTGCATTACGTCGCGCGGAAATTGTCCAACCAGCGGGTGCTGTTGCTCGCCACTTATAGCGAGCACGCCCTGGAAACCTCCCACGGCCTCCAAAGCCTGGTGGTGTCGCTGAAACGAGGCGGGCTGGCCAAGGAGATTGTCGTTCCCCCCCTCAGATCGGACGCCGTCGACATGCTGGCCCGGGGGATTCTTGGCGGCAAGGCGCCAGACGCGTTGCTCGCTCTTCTCCACGCTCGCGCCGGTCAAAACCCGCTCTTCATTGAAGCTCTCACCACGGGCCTCGTCGACTCCGGCGATCTCGTCCGCAATTCTTCGTTTAGGGATGGCTGGGTTCTCGATGCCAGGGCGGTAACGGTTCTGCCGCCGAGCGTTAGACACCTGGTTCTCGAGCGCCTGGCCCGGCTGACGCCTGCCGATCGTCGAGTTCTCGAATTGGTTGCCGTCGGGGGGGAAAGCACATCACATACTGTTCTTCGCTCTACTAGCGGTTTGGGAGAGGAAACTCTACTCAAAACCCTGCGACGTCTACGGGCAGCAGGGTTGGTAGCCGAAGGGCTTGAAGGACCAGATGTCATCTATAGCATCACTCATCCCCTCATTCAGGAGGTTGTCTATGCTGAGTTGCCGGAGATGGCGCGACGGCGTATTCATCTAGCAGCGATCAAGGCGATTGAGTCCTTCTCGCAGGGACGACCGGAAAACCTCGATCGCCTGGCTCGTCACTATCACGGCGCAAGTTCCGAGGCTCAAAACGATCGATCTCTAGCAGTATTGCTTTCGGCTGGCGAGCGAGCGCACTCACTCTATGCCAACGAGGAGGCGGCAAGACACTACAGTGCCGCGTTGACAATGGTGCGTCAGCTTGAAGGATTGGGGGTTGAGGGTGAGTCCCCTTCAATTCCAGCCCTCGACTCACCGCTTTCAATACTGCCGGAAGTGCTCGAGCGATTAGGCGAAGTTTGGGAGCGAACAGGGGAAAGAGACGCGGCCATCAAGGCCTGGAACGAAGCTCTGGTCCTACGCTCGGAAGGGCGAGAGCGCGCCGGTCCTTCTGAGGAAAGAATCGATGTCTCTCGCCTTCGCTGCCAGTTAGCGCTGGCTGAATCGGACAACGGCCACTTTGACATGGCCAACACTCATCTAATGGCCGGCTTGATTGAACTGGCCGAGCGAGAACCCTGCCAAGAGTTGGCCGACCTACTATTTATCCGTTTCCTTGTTCTCACCCGACTTGGAGATACTGCTGGCTTGGCAGATACGGCAGCAAAGCTTCTGTCCGTCGCGGAGCGAGTGGCATCGCCCCGCGCGGAAGCTGAAGCTAACTGGGTTGCCTCCATTTCCTGCTCGAGACAGAATGACGTCGTTGGCGCTCGGGACCGCGCCCTGCACGCTCTGATGGTAAGCGAACGCGCCCAGGAGAGTGCCATGGGCTGTCGTGCTCACAGTCTGTTGGCTTTGAGTGATATGCGTCTGGGAGACCACCGTAACATGCGTAGCCATGCCGAACGCGGACTTGGCATGGCCCAGCATCTCGGGTTAGTGGACCTTGAGTTCTATCTTCGGATTCGGCTGACCCGCGCCCTCTTCATGGCGGGTGCGTGGGTTGAATCGTTGCGGTCCAGTGCGGACGCTGTCTCTCTGGCCCGCAGAGTAGGACACCCTCGTTTTCTGGCTTACTCCTTGGCCGAGCGGGCGATGGCTCTAGCGTATCAGGGTGATTTGCCAGAAGCCGAAACCTGTATATCCGAGGCACGAATGTCTTTTGGTGGCGGCGGGCCGGCCGATAGGACCGTCTTCGGTCTTATCGACACTGCCGAGACAATCGTCATGCTCGAGCGAGGGCAGGCCGAGCGAGCCACGGGCATTGCCATGAGTTTTTTTCACCCGTCGGCTTCGGCTCCCGGCCCCGCTTTCCTCATACCGGCGTACATTCCAATAGGCCTGATGCTGCTGGCGGAAGCGCAAGCAGCATCAGGAAACGCGGAAAGCGCGCTCGAAACTTCCCGAGAGCTTACCGGTCTTGGTCCGGCCAGATCGCCGTATTTGTCCGCTTTGGCATCCCGGGCTGAGGGTCTCGCCCGGCGCACCCTGGGCCAGGTGGAGGCGGCTATCGATTGCTTATCTCGAGCGCACGAAACGTTCACCACTCTGGCAATGCCATTTGAGGCGGCACGATCACTACTGGAGCAAGCCGAGGTAAGGAGTCAGAGGACAGAACACAGGGGTCGGCTGGCGAAAGAGGGGGGATTGGCCCCTCACTCCCGTGCCCTATCCCCCATCCAGGCTGCTCAGCAGAGCTTGGCGACGTTCGAGCGGCTTGGCGCCCGCCGCTATGCAGAACGCGCCCGACGATTGCTCGAAGAGCTGGGTGTCTCGCCGCCTGCTACACGCCGGCGACATCTTGGCGGAGTGTCTCTCAGTGCGCGTGAATTCGAGGTGGCCCGCCTTGTCGCCGAGAGCTTGACCACGGCCGAAATTGGCCAACGACTGACCATTAGTCCGCTCACTGTCACCACGCACCTCCGCAATATCTACGCCCGCCTTGGCATTGGCTCGCGCACCGCCCTCGCTCGATACGTGACTGAGGCCGGCCTTCTCTAGTTCGTCGGCGAAGATACCAAGTTATATACCAGGTATTGGGGATGTGGCCCTAAACCCCCATGACTTATAATGGGGCCATCCGAAGTCATTTCAGGCAGGTCCCGGTGCGACCGGCCCCGGTTTGACGCTGCCCGGCTGCCGCCCTTTGGCAGGTGACAACAAGAAAGCGCTATTAGGAGGAAATCAAATGACCAGAATCGATGAACTGCAAAAGAAATTCCCAACGGTCCCCCGAGAAGTGATCATAAAGTGGGCAGTGGTTCCCAGCGGTATATTGGATTCCGGGGAACTCGATGACGTAAGCCAATGGTCCCGACCAACAAGTTACCAGAACTATGATTTTGATTCAACTCTACAGGAGTTGGAGCAGAAGAGGGGGGGAAGGGTAAAGGAGGGGCAGGTCCTGCGCGCTGGCAAGATCTTTATGAAAAACGGAGTGAGCGTCTCCATCCGGAGATCCAAGAGAAGTCCCTATTCGATAAAAGATCCCGGTAACGGACGATTGGCTCTTTATGAAGGAGACGAACGGATCGACGAGAACATCTACTTTCCTATGTTTAAGGAACGGGAAGGCGCTATACCCGTCACCAGTAGAGGAACGCCCATTGACAGCCTGATTAACAATCCTCGTCAGTGCTTCTTCGCCATGCCTGTGCGATTCTGCGAGTACTTCACTTCTGGCGAGCAGTGTAAGTTCTGCAACTTCAATGCCACCCAGGACGACGCCGGTTCGATCGGCCTAAAGCGCCCACCTACGATCAATCTAGACGACACAATTGAGGCCTACAGGATTCGATCCCAGGAGATGAAGATTATCGAAGGTCGTCTTGAGATGGGCGGTTTCCAGAACAGCGAAAACGAAGGGAAAATCTATTTCGATTTCGTCGAGAAGATAGCTAATGCTGCTGACTATAAGCCAAACTTAATGGTCCATACCGAAGAGATGGATAGGAAGTCGATGCAGAGGTTAAAAGATGTCGGACTTGACTGCATGGCTATCCAGATGGAAGCCTGGGAACCCCACTTGTTCAATGAGATATGTCCGGGGAAGGCCAAACATGCTCCCCATGAGCGCTGGTTGGAGTCTTATCTAGACGCCGTCGATGTTTTTGGGGCTGGCAATGTAGCAGGCAAGATCATCGCCGGTCTCAGTCAGGTGCCCGAGAGCGGTTTCAAGACGTGGCAAGAAGGTCTGGCTTCCCATATTGAAGGGAATAGCTGGATGATCAAGAACGGTGTGTTTCCTATTACATCGAACTTGCGCTTTCCGCCTGGTTCCATCTATGGGGAGTTTCCGGCCCTTCGTGATAAGATGCCCCCTTCGGAGTATTATCTGGAGATGGCTCTGGCCCACCATGCCGACATGAAGAAATATGGCCTCTACGAAAAGCTGAACAAGTTCATGTATTGTGGCCTGTGTTGCGGAGGAGGTATCTACTGCGGCGAGCTGGGGATACTGGAGATCGCCGGGGATTTTGGAAACTGGATGTCCGATGTCGTTACCCCCGAAGCGAATTGGATGGCTCAGTTTGTCGAATCGTTGAAAGGCACAGAGGGAGCACTAGTACCACAGAAGTTCTTCACCATATAGCGGTCCTGTCCCTTTAGCGCCGAGGATATCCTTTCTTTGATATGATGCGGTTGTTACCGCCCCCTATCTTGAAGGGATATCCTCACAAACGGGGCCGATCAGGCTATTACTGCTTAGATGGGGACAGGGAATGGAGATGTAGTGTTATGGACAGAGGCAGGGCAATCTGTCAGGAACTGAAGAGGGCCGGTATTCACCATTTAGTCTGGCTTCCAGATAGTGAGACTCACTTCATGCATGAAGCGATGCTCACTGATCCTGAAATCGATGTCATTCAGGTGTGCCGCGAGGGGGAGGCAGTAGCCGTTTGTGCTGGCCTGCATCTAGGGGGTAAGCGGGGCGCATTATTGGTTGAAAACCAGGGGATCTTCGAAACCGGGAACGTGTTGAAGTGGGCTATCAGTTTAGACATTCCTATGTTGTTGTTGGTGGGCTATTTGTTTTACCGCTTCCAGAAGGACTCTACGCCCAAGGGTGGTCACACTGAGTCTTTTCTGAGCGCCTTCGGCATCAATTACTCCATGATCGATGCAGACGATGACGTGAAGAGAATATCATCGGCCTGCGAGGAGGCGTGGAATACTAGAAGGCCCGTTGCGCTCCTCCTTACTAGCGCCGACGAATTTGTGCCAGGAACTTAATCAGGGGGTGTCATAATGGATCGGTCTGAAATCCTCAAGATCTTAGCCGAATTCCGCACGGATGAGGTGGTCATCACTACAATGAGCCCGTCCAGGGAGTGGCCCCGATTGTCTCCCAGCGCCTTGAATCTCGGCGTTGCGGGGGCCATGGGCTATGCGTCTTCTATAGCATTGGGTTTAGCCATCGCCTGTCCAAACAAGAGGATCATGGTTCTCGATGGTGACGGCAGCCTGCTAATGAACCTCGGAACACTGGTGACCATCTCCAGTCGATCTCCCTCCAACCTGGTCCATTTTGTTTTTGGGAACGGGATCTATGAGATTCCCGGGTGGATACCAGTGCCTGGTTTTGACAAGATCAGCATATGCGGGTTTGCCAGGGCCGCCGGGCTAACTAAGGTCTATGATATAGATAACCTACAAGATCTCCGAGAGCACATGCCTACTTTCCTACATGAACCAGGGCCCTTGCTCGTTGTTCTAAAGGTCGACCCGGGGCCGAAAGCGCCATGGTCGACCGCGTCGGCCTATGGTCAG
>JAUSEJ010001032.1 GCA_030650265.1 Dehalococcoidia bacterium
TGGGCGCTGAGGTCATCAAGGTAGAGGAACCAGGGGTAGGTGATGAAGCTCGGCGACTGGAGCCCTTCCTGGATGACCTACCCGGTCCGGAGCGAAGTGGTCTTTTCCTCTACCTCAATGCCAACAAGCTCGGGGTTACCCTCAACCTGAATATCCCTACTGGCCGAAAGATCTTTCGGGAGTTGGTTCGAGACGCCGATATCCTCGTGGAGAACCATCCTCCTAGCTTTTTCAGTGATCTGGGCCTCGACTACGAGAGCCTTCGTGAGTTAGATCCTCGTCTCATTGTCGCCTCTATTACACCCTTTGGTTGCTCCGGCCCTTACAGGGACTACAGAGCTTACGACCTAAATACCTATCATATCGGTGGCTTCGGTTACCCAGGCGGATCGCCCGAGCCTGGCACGACACCTTTGAAGGCCGGTGGCAGGCAGGCCGATTTCGTCGCCGCGGCGAACGGCGCGGTGGGGGCGATGATAGCTCTCTACGGCCAGCGGGCAACAGGACGTGGCCAGCACCTCGACGTGTCGACGATGGAATGCATCGCCAGCATGCAAGAGACCTGGGTAGAGAAGTTCACGTATTTGGGATTGGAGAACCTTCGTCTTGGCAGGCGAAGCATCGGGCCGGGAGACATTTTCCCCTGCAAGGACGGCTTTATCCAGTACTTCGCTATCGAGGAGGCCCAGTGGATCCGATTCGTGGAGGTAATGGGCAATCCCGATTGGGCCCACAGTGAACTGTTCAAAGACCGGGATAGCCGTACCCAGTATTGGGATGCGCTGAAGCCGCTCATCACGGAATGGACGATGGAGCGAACGAAGGAGGAGATCGTTCAGTCATGTCAGGCCAATCGTGTCCCCTTTGCTCCCGTAAACAACATGGCCGATTTGGCCAATAGCCAGCACCTGACGGCGCGTCAGTTCTTTGTGGAGATCGACCATCCGGAAGCTGGAAGGATTAGATACCCTTCGTCGCCCTGCAAGCTCGAAAAGACTCCTTGGCAGGTCATTCGTCCTGCTCCACTGCTAGGCCAGCACAACGAGGAGATTTATTGCCATCGTCTCGGCTATGGTCGGGAGGACCTGGCCAAATTCGCACAGGCGGGAATAATCTAATGTTAGAAAAAGCGTTGGACAAGCCACTGGCCGGGATTCGGGTGGCCGATTTCAGTTGGGTGTGGGCAGGGCCGTATTGTACTTTCCTGCTCGCCATGATGGGGGCCGAGGTGATCGAGTTCGAGTCGAAGAGACGCATCGACATAAC
>JAUSEJ010001061.1 GCA_030650265.1 Dehalococcoidia bacterium
TAGCCGTCCATTCCCCAATGAACTCATCTAGTCCCTCCAGGTGCGCCCGACGTCCCTCAACCGTGGCGAATCGCTCCTGGCTGCACCAAGTCGGATTCCCCATTTCGATGCAGAACGACTTCCACTGTTCGTCCCCGTTCACAGCAATGGCCACCCAGTTATCTGGCCCCTGGCAGCGGTAGCAGCCGTGAGGTGCCATGACATCGTCCCGATTACCCATCGGTCTCCTCAGTCGCCGATTCATAGAATAGTCAATTGCGGCCTCGCCCATAGTACTTAATGCGGCGGCGCACATTGACAAGTCTATCCATTGACCCTTGCCCGTGCGGCGACGCTGTCTGAGGGCCGCGAGGACGGCGACTGCGCCGTGGTAGACGGCAATCTGATCGGGATAGGGAATAGTGCCCGAGTGGGGTTCGTCATAGCCCATCATTGAGGTCATGCCGCTCATCGGCTCGATGTTGATTCCGTACGCCCGGTGCTTTGTATAGGGCCCCCCGTGCCCATAGCCCGTGGTGGAAAGCATTATGATGCCCGGGTTCACCTCTCTAAGCCGCGGATAGTCTAGCCCAAACTTCTTCATGGTACCAGAAGGGGAGTTCTCCATGACCACATCGCTGATAGCTACCAGCTTCTTGAATACCTCGCGACCGAGCGGCTTAGCTATCTCCACGGCAACGCCTAGCTTATTCCTTTGTATGTCGTGATGCCCACCTCCCTGCTCCCAGTATAGGTAGTCTTCGGGTCTGCCATCCGGATAGTTGGCATTGCGGGTACGATGGGGACGAGAGGGAGTCTCCACGCGAATGACCTCCGCCCCAAAATCAGACAGAATACGGGAGAGCAGGGGTTGAGCGGCGATAGCCGCGTCGATGATCCTGATGCCTTCCAGTAGTGCTCTCATTATGAGCAATCCTCCTATATGGCCTGCAAAGCCCGCAAGCTCGCGAGATCTTTGGCGGAGTATCCCAGTTCTCCGAACAGCTCTGCGTTATGTTCCCCCAACCGGGGAGCTGGACGGCGCATAAGGAAAGGTGACTCACTCATCTTGTAGGGACGGCCGGGAAAGGGAAAGGAGCCCGCCTCGGCATGTTCTGTCTCAACCCAGTAAGCTCGGCATGCCAGTTGCGGGTCCTCCGGCAAGTCCTCCATTGTCAGCATTGCAGCGAAGGCCATTCCGTTTGCCTGTCCATCGTGCATCCATTCATATCGACCTCTAGCTGCGAGAGCTTTCTGCAAAGCCCGGTCGACTTCATCCTGATGGCGTAGTCTTCCCGCGGGCGTCTGGAACCGCTCATCGACTAGATCGAGTGCCCCCAGAAATGCGACGTAGTAATCCCAGGTGACCTGCTCGCCAATGTTTGCGACGACATACCCATCTTTGCAGCGAAACATGTTGTTCGTGCTACGGCCGACGACGGTTCCAACATAGGAGTATTGCCCCAGCGACGTGTGAAAAGTGCTCGCCAGGGCCTCCACAATCGAGATGTCTATTTGCTGTCCCTGTCCCACCATCTCGGCCGAATACTGAGCCATCAAGGTTGCACCCGCGGCGCTGGCGCCGGCGAGATACTGCGCCTGGTTCAACGAATACCTGAGAGGCGCCTTGTCCCTGTCCCCGGTGAAAGACATCAAGCCGCTCATGGCCTGAAGAACCAACTCTGTCGCTTGATAGTCTCGATAAGGGCCAGTCTGACCGAAGTTAGAGATGGAGGTCATCACCAGCCCCGGGTTGATCTCTCGCAGAATCTCGTAAGACAGTCCCAGACTGGACATCACTCGAGGGGCAAAATTCTCGACGAGGATGTCGGCTTCCCTAACCAGCCTCTTGAAGACCTCGCGACCTGCCTCCGTCTTGAGGTTAAGGGTGACTCCACGTTTGTTGGCGTTGAGGTAGAGAAACAGGCCGCTCTTCTCCGGATGAG
>JAUSEJ010001063.1 GCA_030650265.1 Dehalococcoidia bacterium
ACCATCGCACTGTAAAGCCCGATACCCTTCAGGCTCAGTAAACGCTGCACTTGCGCCCAATACCGCTCCGTATGCGCAAGTTCTTCAATCTTGCGGTCAATCCCCTCTAACTGACCTCTCAGATGGTCCAACTCATCGAGATGCGTCTGCAGAATCAGGCGCTGAATTGGCGTGAGGGTCAAACCATTCAGCCAGGTGCGATGTCTCGTCGTCCAATTATTGCCATCACGGTAGTAGAATCCCAAGGTAGCTAGATACTTCAGGACACGGTTCTTGGTACGGGTCATGTCCCGAGTCATCTCATCGTGCAATCGCACCAGAGCGCGGACAGTCTCCTCCTCTTGGTCTGGCACCCTTACTGCCTGTAGCACACCCCCAGCGTAAAGCGTGGCCAGCTTGCGGGCATCCCGCTTATCAGTCTTCACCCGCTCACCGGGGGCTCTCGGGATTAGCGAAGGAGCAATCACGTCGCAGTGTATCCCAAGATTATCGAGCCATCGCTTGATAACAAACCCAGCACCGCTGGCCTCGTAGCAAAGACGAAGCTCTCCCAGTTTGCCCCACCGGCGCACAACGCGCTCAAGCCGGGTATGGTCATTAGGAAACTCCTCACCTAATACCTCGCCAGTGTTATGAACGATCAGGCAGGCCACGATCGTGTCCTTGTGGACATCTAGGCCGCCATAGACGATACTAGACATTGGGCTGACCTCCTTGACTTAGTCTTAAGCTGTATGCGGATAGGACGAGGATACATCCCGTTAACCCGCGTGTCTACTGCGAGGTTGTCAGCCCATCCATTGTATCTACGGTGATAATTGGCCCAGAAGATTGTGATTGTCCCCCGCGGTGGTTGTGACCACCCTTGTGATGATATGTCACCCGGCAATAACGTGCGATCAGGCGCCGCGGTTGCTTCGCCGTAGGCGGGAGATGGCGATCCAAACGCCGATGGCTAGCGCTGCTATTGCTAGACCTCTGGGATTCAGAAAGAGAGTTCGGAACAACACTGGCAGCAGGGCAAAGGCAAGCGTGATGATGAGGGCGGTCACGACGTAGCGCATTAGGGGATTCGTTAGCCTGGACAGACCGGGAATTGGCGTGCCGGCGTATCGAGGCGGCACGAAGGTCCCGTTTGTTCTCGCTTCGTCGTACCGGGCTTTTGAGTTCTGGTCACCCAGGACTTCGTAGGCTTCGTTGATCTGCCTCATCTGCCGTTCTGACCACTGCTTCAGTCGCGGCGGGTTCAGATCGGGGTGGAGTTTCCCGGCCAGTTCCCGGTAGGATTTCTTTATTTCCTCGGCGCTAGAGTTCGGATTACACCCCAGCACCTCATAGTAGTCCTTGACTTCCATGCAAGCCCCTCGTCCGACAAGATCGACTTCGCTGTGCTATCAGTATAGGTTCTGTACCAGGGGTTGTCAACGGCGTCGTTGGCATCGTTGGCCCCGTTGTTTGCATTGACTTTTGCCTTTCTGGCGTCTAGAATGCTTTGACGTGGGTCTTGTGGGCCCCGACAAAGAAGGGATAAGACGATACACGGATGAAGTATGATGCGATTGTGGCGGGGGGGAGTTTTGCCGGTCTCGCCGTTGCAGGGCAACTGCGCGGGAGGATTCTCCTCATCGACCGGCAGGAGATTGGCAGCGGCCAGACTTCGGCCTGCGGTACTATTCTTGGCGTTGCCGAGCACCTTGGGGTGATGGATAGCGTTCTCCAGGTACATAACCATTTTGAAATTAACCTCGGTCGCAGAATGGTTCGCTTTGACCTTAAGTACCCTTTTTGTACCTTCGATTACCGGCAACTCTGCCAGATACTGCTCGACAGTGTGGACGCCGAGGTGGTGATAGCGCGCGTCAACAGCGTTCAGGACCATGGGGTTTTGACTGACAAAGGGTTCTTTGAGTCTGACCGGATTGTTGACGC
>JAUSEJ010001069.1 GCA_030650265.1 Dehalococcoidia bacterium
GCCATGAGCAGCGACATACGCAATTGGACCTTACCACTATGGACACCCAACATCTTTGGCGGGTTTCCCCTCTTCGCTGATGGCGAGGCTGGTCTATTCTACCCACCTGTCATGATTCTCTACTACTTTCTCTCGCCCCAACAGGCCTTCATTTGGACAACTGTTTCTCACTTTTTCATGGCCGGCCTCTTTACTTACGCTTTCTTGAGGTCAGTCGAGCTGAGAAGGTTTGCCTGTTTGGTCGGCGGTATCGCTTTCATGCTCAGCGGTTTTATGGTCGCCCAGCTCCACCATGTCAACATCAGCAACGGCGTTGTCTGGCTGCCTCTTATCCTTTGCTTCGTTGAACGTTCCGTACGGACGTGCGGAACGAGAAGACACGTGAACCTACTGTTAGCGGGCGGAGCATTTGGCATGCAAGCGCTTACCGTTCACGTCAACATAGTTTTGATGAGCCTGCCCGTCATTCTGGGCTACATTGCGTTTCGTTTTTCCTTCGGCCCCCTTGCTGCGCCTGATAATCGCGTGTCTATCAAAGGTCCAACGAAGATTAAACTCTTGAGGCGATTCACCGAAACTAGGGTCTTCGGCAAGCCCCTAGTGCCTGCGGTAAAGGTAGTACTTGGACGGGTCTCGCTGATTGCCTGGGCTCTTGCCATTGTTCCCTTGACCGGCTTGTCGATCGGTGCCGTAAAACTACTGCCCCTCTATGAATTGGGAACCTACTCTCAACGTGCCGGCGGTCTGGCGTCTTCCGTTGCCACCTCAAATGCCCTTACCGTATTCAGATTGCCGACTTTACTTTTCCCTTATTTCTTTCGCGACGCCGCCAATGTCAACTGGGGGCTATGGGCATCTTGGGAGACGAGGATTTACGTCGGCGTCCTTACGCTATGTCTTGGCCTCACGGCGGTTGTTCTTGTTCGTTCGCGCCAGGTTTTTTTCTTCACGATTGTTGCCATTCTCGCTTTTCTCCTTGGTATGGCCGACACGTCTCCAGTCAATCTCCACTCTTTGCTGTCCTCATTGCCCGGCTACAACCTCATTCGTGCCCCGGGTCGCTATAGCTACCTATGGACTTTTGCAATTGCGGTTATCGCTGCCTATGGCGCAAACTGGCTTACTGCCCCAACCATGGGCCAATCATCCCTTCGCTTTTTGAGAGAAAGGTGGTCTCCAGCTAGCTTCTTCTGGCGCCTCCCTACCATGGTCTTCTTTACCACACTGGCTATTGCCGCTGTCGCGCTGCCCATAGCCATCCAGAGAATAGCAGAATACGTCGCCACGCACAGGTTGGAGACTTTGGGCCTGATTCAGCAGCACTATCTTGCTCTGCCGAGAATGTTGCGGCCCTCGTATGACGCCCTGACTCCGGGTCGCATCTATGATAACCTCATCTACTCTTTGAGCTTGGACAACCCCTCCACAGCCTACGGCTTGATCATGGTCGCGGCTTCGGCGGTGGTCATCATGATCGGCTATGCCTTGCGGAAGGGGAAGTGGCTTTGGCAAGCTGCTGTCATTGTTCTCCTGGCCGGAAGCTTGACCATGGTAGGCTGGCAATTCCATCCAACAATGCCAATTGCTCAGCTTGCGAGCTCCTCGCCAGTTGCTGATTTCCTGAAGAGCCAGTCCGGGCGATATCGGGTGTTCAGCCGCTATAATTCCCCAACGACGCCGAATCTCTTACTACTTTCGAATATAGAGGAAGCGGGCGGCTATAGCTCAATACCTAATAGCAGGCTCGCTCAATTCACCGCGGCAATGGACGTAGCCGATAGTCAACTTATGGATATTTTCAATGTCCGATACCTCATCTCACGCAATCAATACGTTCCCCTTCCATCCTTCAAGGCAGTGGCTTTCAATCCCGCCCGACCGATTCTTGCCGGCAAATTCGGCAATGGTGAATCGCGGGTGTCACTCAGCTTTGCTTCCTCAACGGTGAATCGAGTCCGCGTCGTTTCTCTTCTCCGGAACGCCACTCAGGTACCACAGGGCGCGCCTGTAGGGGAGATAACTCTAGTCGATAGCGGAGGGAAGCGATTCACGCGCAATCTTCTGGCCGGCGTCGACACTGCCGACGGTGACTACGACAGGCCCGAAGTACAGGCTTCCATAAGGCACAGCAGGCCGGCAGAGATCGCCTTCAACTGGTCTATCCCGGGTTCACCTTCTCCATTGCGTTTTTACTTTACCGAAATCGATCTTGGACAAGCCATAAACACCCGGCAAGTAGAGGTCGCAGCAACAAGTACGATGGCTGATCTGGGCGTCTACGGGGTGACGCTGCTTGACTCGACCAATGACAGACCCATTCCTCTCACGAGAGATAATAACGATCGTTTCAAGATCGTTTATCGCGACTCAGGAGTTCTGGTAAGGGAAAACACTCGTTACCTGCCACGTGCGTACCTCGTTCCTGAGGTTCGTGTTATTCAAGATCGATGGAAGATCCTGAATTATATGGCGATTGAGCCCTTTGATGCCGCCAAGGCAGTAGTTGTCGAGGACAGGGACACAGATATCGAAAACTTCCTCAAGGAACAGCAAGGAAAGACCCAACCGGTTAGCATTGGGACTGCTACTATGCAAAGCTACGAGCCACGGCGTGTCCGCATTTCAGTGAATGCCAACGCTGATGCCTTTCTAGTTCTGAGCGATAGTTACTATCCCGGTTGGCATGCCTATGTGGACGGTCAGGAGACAAAGATATATCAGGCCAACTACTTGTTTAGGGCGATCTTGGTTCCCAAAGGGAGCCATGAGGTCCAATTCTTCTATGACCCTTCGTCCTTTCGATGGGGTTTCCTGATAACTCTGACTGTCACGCTCTTGGTGTTGGTTGTTTGGCTGCGCCTGCGCATTGCTGTCTGTTGGCAGGCTATCCATCACCTTTGGCAAGTGCGATGAGGGCACGCCGGCTCCAGGAACTTGGGTCAGAATCGTCCGTTCTGGCGGGACAACCCATGAACCTCGTCGGAGACCAAGGTGACACTCAAGGGGTTAGGTCCCAGAGATTGCGCCCAGGTTGAAGGCAGCATCTCGGCGAACCTCCCACAAGCGACCGTGGACTCAGTCTGTCGGTCACCTTGGCAAGGACTGCTACTGGCTATCCAAAGCGAGGTTATCTACTTGCTCGCGCTCTGTCTCTTTACTAGCCGCCGCGAAGAAGCGTCATCTGGGGAATGCGTTTGGATAGAGAATAGAGGCAACCTCGGCGATAGCATCTCCCACTCTTAGTCCTGGGTGTTGGAGAAACAGCTTGGGAGAGACTTCATATACCCGTCGTGGCTTCAGCGCTTTCCAGTCTCGCCAGCGCCCATCGTCATCAAGCGTCGGCAACACCGACGGGGCCCGTTCAGGAGTTGAACTGGGTCGGATAGCAACGACTACATCCGGGTCCTTCTCCAGCAGTTTCTCCAGACTGCACCGCGAAAACCCTCGATAGAGCCTATCTTCAGGGCCCGAGGCCATGTTGGCTGCTCCCAACTCCCTGGCAAGACTGCCAACGTAGGAAGCAGGAAGAGCAGTGTAAAAGGACTTCCCGCTTCCCATGAGAATCAACACAGACGGCTTCTGCGACGGGACCTTGGCTTTGGTCGCAGCAAGCCTGTCTTCTATTGTCTTAACAATCCTTTGGGCATCTGCCTCTCTGTTTACAACCTGGCCGATGGCCCTTGTTACCCTTAGAACATCACTGTAACTGGCAACATGGTACAGCAAAGTCGGCGCATCTAGCTTCTCCAACTGGGCTATTCTCTCGTCATTGGGAGCGGTATTGCCGATAATCAGGTCTGGCTTCAGTTCGGCTATGCGCTCGTAGCTGGGCCTCTGAGTCGTACCAATGACGTAGACTTGTCTTGCCTCCTCAGGATAATCGGCTGCCGATGGACGACCGACCGGCGTAATACCCAGGGCGAACAGAACCTCCACGACCGCAGGACTCAAGGCCACGATCCGTTTGGGCACCCCAATTACATCGACGTGTCGGTCCAGATCGTCTGTCAACGTTCTTGACGCCACCACAGGCAAAGGAGTAGGGCTCTGAGAAACCGGAATCCTCACGGATCTACCACCGCACGCCGTGGTAACGGATGCCACTACTGTTATGAGAGTAAAGACGTATAACAATCCCGGTCGGATGGCCCGCTCCCCCTCCGCCCACAGCGGCGGGCGATCACAAATGGCTACTACATGACTTGCATTGATTATAACACCCGGACTATCGATGTCAAGGCAGTTAGTAGGAAACTCTGCTGCTCGTCGGAGATCGACAAGAGCAGGCCCGCATTGTCCATCTCAGACCCTTGCAAAGCCCAGACATCGCCGGTAGCTTAGGACCCAATCATCACACAATACGATATTGGGGTCCAGGCCTTGTCTTCCCGCCAAACTAGTCCGGGTGGGAGCCTACGCCCCGTGCACGTTGAGGTACTCTTGCACTGCCAGACACAAACATCTCCATCACTTGATCAACAACATCCCGCTCCCCCAGGAACGTCAACTGGTCACCCATCTTCAGTACGGTGTTGCCGTTGGGCACAAACAGCTCAGTTGAACGCTTGACAAGGGCGACTAGGCAATCGCCTGGCAATTGCACGTTGCGTAGGGCTCGGCCAGCAAGTTCGCTGTTCTGGAGGTGCACCTCGCCCGCGACTTTACCGGAGCCCGTGCCCGAGAACAAGGCAAATGCAGAAGGCCGATTCACAAGATTATCGAGAGCAACGATCAATGCCGTCGTGGGCTCTATTGTCTCAACTCCCAATCGGAGCAACTCATCACGAGTCTGACCGTGGTTTACCATGCTGATGCAACGCTCCACGCCGTGCTCGGCTTTCGCAACACGACAGGCAGCAAGGTTAATTCCTTCGTCATGACTGACCGCGACTAGCATCTTCGCTTCAGCAAGGCCTGCCTCGGCCAGGGCCTGCGCCTCATCTCCGTTCAAGAACACCCGAGAGATCCCCGATAACTCTTCGACAGCCGCACTGCCGGTGCTTATCAGCACAACGTATGATTCGCGAGCCGACAAGCGCCGCGCCAGGTTTAGCGGTATGTCTCCATCTCCCAACACAATTACCCGCCGCTTCGCCGTGTTGGCGAAAACGGACAGGCGCTCAAAAAGAAGCGGTGAGACTGTGCTCGTGATGATGGCGATGAGGATGATTCCTGCGTTTGCCGCTTCGCTGATGGCCCCCAAGTCGCACTCCAATCGCCGCTGCCGCTACGATCAGGCTCAGGCGAGAGGAGAGCAACACCCCGGCCGCTAGGCTCTGTCGCCAGGAGTAGCGTACACGAAACAGTAGGCCTGGCACAATTTTCACGAAGTAGGCAGCTGCCGCAAGCGCCGGGACCGCCAACAACGCGGCGCTGGAATCAAACAGGGCCGGAAGGTCAAACGCCATGCCCACCTTGATGAAGAAGATCGGGATAAAGAATCCATAGCCCATCGCGTCGAGCTTCGCTCGCAAGTCATGGCTTTCACGTCCGGCTAGCAAGGCGACGATGGCTCCGGCGAGAAATGCACCCAGTATCATCTCGGCGCCGAGCTGCAATGACAACGCTACAAAGGCCAGAACGAGAGCAAAGCAACCGCGTACCCTGATTTGCGCCGTGGTGTGCGCCAGCTCAACCATGACCTTCGCCACCGAACGACGCCGCGCAAATACGAGTCCAAGACGATGCAGAAGAAAGAAGGCCGCGAAAAGAAAGAGAACAAGTACGAATCTGAAGGACCCACCCCCGCCTAGGAAGGCCGCTACCACAGTAATCAGTAGCATCGTGGCAAAGTCTGCCACCAGAGCAGACACCAGTACCGCTTGACCCCATTCGCTACGAGTGAGCTTTCTTTCCTTTAGGATCGGCATAACAATCCCGACGGAAGTGGTCGAGAGAATGAGTGACATTAACCAGGGGTTACCAACTAAGCCTGTCCACGTCAGCAGTATTGAGGCGCCGAAAGAAACTACAAGAGTCGCCACGAAAGTTACTATCCCCAGTCCAAGCGGATCCTGAAATAGATCTCGACCGATCTTTGGACGCCGAGCCAAAAGGAGATCGAAGTCGATTTCCAGCCCGGAGAGAAACATCAGATATGCGAAACCGAAAGCGGCGAGAAACTCTATTGATGGGTCCAGGGCCACCAGATCGAGACCGCTTCTACCAACGATGATGCCCGCAACAATCTCCCCGACCACAATGGGGATGCGCACCACGGTTAGTCTCGTCGCCGCTATAGGTATGGAGAAAGCCAACAGCGAGATGATGAAAAGTGATTGAAAAGAAGACTGAAGCTCCAATAAAGATGTCCTTTCACTAGAGTCTTGTGCTAAATCAAATATTGCTGGCATTTCGCGGGCTGCCCAATGATATGGATGACGAGCCGCTTTGTCAAGCAGAATGCACGACAGCAGAATGCTCGACAGCCCTAGCGCCCGGAACAGGCCATCGCCTGATATGTGACGAGAATAGTGCCTTTGCAGTCGACCAAACCCATGCTATAATGTGGTTGAAGATGCCGGGCTCCGAGTTCTTAAGCAAGGAGAGCAAAATGCCAGATATCCGTATCATCGGCAGTTTGGATGAAGTCCCAGTGTGGGCGATCGTGATTGCCGTCATTTCGATCCTTGTGAGCCTCGTTGTGAGCGCTGTTATGAGTTATCGAGTACGATCCGCTGGCAGGGCCAAGGAGAATGAGACGACTAACTCCTTGCTCACGCGG
>JAUSEJ010000717.1 GCA_030650265.1 Dehalococcoidia bacterium
CTCTGATCGCTCCCTCGATTCTTTTCTCGCAATCCCGGGTAAACCCTGTGCCGGAGACATGCCTTCCCCCGGTCCAGATTCCCCCGTGAACCTCCACGGCGATCATTCGGTCAGGCCAACAAAAGTCCCAGTGGAACTTACGCGGCTTCGCGAATGCGTATTCCCTCAGATATCCGGTAATTCCGGTTATCTGAAGCTGCTGGTCGAGCAGGTCTTCGAGGACGCTCATGATTTATGACTCGATAACACTACATCCAGCGCCCTTAGGGCATCCCGAAGTGCCTCGAACTCCTCACCGACATACATCCCGATGTCGACAAGCGGGAAAATGTCCACCGCGGGCAGCATATCGCCCAGCCTCGGAGACAGTGCGATTATCAGAGCTTCCGCTGCCGTGCACACCGCTATCATCGCCTCGATAGAGGCGCCGTCTACGGGCGGCTTCATGAACTCAATCCGGCTCATCGTCCTCCGTCCTTCACCCGTGCCGCACTCCTCGCCTTGACTTCGCGCCACTTCCTCGCTACGACCTGCTCGAATGACGCGCCGCCCCGTTGGCAAAGGGCCATCAGCGAAATAGCCACGTCCGCTATCTCATTCTCCTCAGCTTCGGTGAGGGCCCTCTCTGGCCAATCGCTATTCAGCCGGTATTCGTGTGCCTTGGCCAGTTCGCCGGCCTCCTCGCAGACTTTCAGCACGATCCGCGTTAGCGAGCAGTCGGGGAAGTGGTCTTGGTGCCAGATGCCGATCTCGTACTGGAGGTCACTCATCACGGCTGATACTCGGTGCTATCGGTCGTGATGACCCGCGTCGTCTGGGAATAGCACGTGCAGCCATAGATCGATGGTGGTGGCATGATGCTATGCCACATCATCGGGCTGTAGATCGGCGCGCCGCACTTCGGGCAGTTGCCTACGATGGTGTGCATTTCTGTTTCTCCTCTCTCCGTTCCATCTCGCTGTCCATCCTCTTCTGCTCGCTCTCGTGCCAAGCGTTGCCGCAGGTGACGAGGGCATTCCTTCGCCACATCACGGTTCCGCAGACGTAGCAGACGATGGGGTAATAGTTCACGGCTATACTCCTAACGGTAGGACGTCTTGTTGGAGACGATTCGCAGCGATTCGGCAATAAGCCTCTTCGATCTCGATCCCAATAGCTCGGCGACCTAAGCTTTTTGCAGCCAGAATCGTGGTGCCGCTACCCATAAATGGGTCAATGATGCAATCACCGGGCGCTGACCACTTGCTCACCAACCAACGAACATGCCCTATTTTTCGGGGACAGGGATGGGCAGATTGTTTTCCGTCCGAACTACTGTCTCTACACATGCCGGGAATAACGCGGTATCCGGGCCGTGACGCCGGTGGCCGTCCGAACAGATACGCCACTTCTGCACCCGCGAGCAGACGTCCTTTGTAGCTTGGCCTACTGAGGTCTAGCCAACAGGCACGGAAAAACGCGAACCTTTCAGGCACACTCTCCAAAAAACGCGGGTCAGAGTCACAACCCAGGTGGATAGCTACCCGCTCGACCGACGGGTTACACAGTGCTAAAACTTCGGCGAGCATCTGTTGCGGATTATCAGCCCCGAATAGAGGCGCTGATCCGTTAGGCCAAACAGGGTCAGTGATTAGCGTCTCTGCGAGGAATTGATGGACGATGAATCGTGCGTCGTCGTTGTAAATTGCTATCCCTTCCCTCTCGTAATATGGTTTCACGTCACCCTCCAACACGCCGAGCACCCGACGCCCGGCCGCTCAATCATTGCCCCTTTAGCCGTCGATCATCGCCATCGAGCTTGATGATTCTGCACATACCAACTAGACGTGAAACGATGCGATCTCCGACCTGTTTGGCTAGTTGTTCGGGGTCGAGGTTGCTCGTGACGATGGTCTCCGAGCAGTCGTTGTATCGCTTGTTGACGATCTGGTACAGCTTTTCTCTTGCCCAGTCGGTGATTCTCTCCGCTCCAAAGTCATCTAGCAGTACGATCAAGTTGCTACTGGTCACCCGCTTTAGCAAGTCGTCTTCATCCTGCTTTCCCGAGTAAGTGGCCCTGATACGGTCTAATAGGTCGGGCACGGCGACAAACAGGCCGGAACGCCCCTCTTCAATTTGCTTGGTTAATAGCGCCGCCGCCAGATGTGTCTTGCCTGTTCCCACTGGTCCCCAGATGAAGATGGAATTCTCGTGCCTCTCGGCCAGCCAATTGTTGATTTCGTTGATTGGCGCACCGCTGAACTGATCGAGTTTCGCCTCGTCGTAACGCATGGGAATTTCGGAGGCGCAAAGGCGATCAATCATCCTTTCGCGTTTGATGATCTCTTTGGCTTCTGCGTCTTCCCGCTTGTATCTGGCTTGCTCCTGTTCGCCAAACGCGCAATCGCACCAATTCCGATAACC
>JAUSEJ010001073.1 GCA_030650265.1 Dehalococcoidia bacterium
GCGCACAGCCGTGTTTCGATGAAGGAATGTATCAGCCAGGGACAGGGTGCTGGCATTCACGTAAATTGCCCCGCCATAGCCATTCGAGAGGGTGCTGCTGATCGCACGGTTGCCGTACAAACTGCTGCACTGAACCGTCGAAGGATTGCACAACGTGGCCAGGGGTTCAATGGATTGGCGTCGATCCGGGCTAAGATTCGGGGCGGCAACCGAAGCCGGGTAATCCGTGTCGATGGACAAAGTCGAAGTATAGGCAGCGATCGCCCCGCCATTGCCAGCTTGAGCCTCGTTGTTGCGGAAGATGCAGTTGTCGGCGAAGAGAGCGCTGCCGCCCAGGTAGATCGCGCCGCCACTGCCTGTCGTCGCCTTGTTCCCGTCGTTGCTGGAGCCGAACTCCGCCCCATCACAGTCCACCCGCGGACTGTTGGCGGCGTAGATCGCACCGCCGTTTGCCGCCGTGTTAACCATGAACCTCGGCATAATGTTCAAGAAGTCGTCCAACCAGGTGCGCGATCCGTTTGCCAAATAGAAAACACCGCCGTTCGTAACAGAAAAGCCGCCACCGTTGTTGGTCGCCGTGTTCGCCACTACGTTCGAATTGGTCAGTCGTACAGTTCCGCCCGGCACGGCGATGCCGCCACCGTTGGCCGCCGAATTCTGGTACACATCTGAATCGGTGTCATACCCAAAGAGTTGCCCGAACACCATCGCGCCACCGCCGTCACCGCTGGCGGTGTTGTTATAGATATCTGAATCATCTGAGAAAGTGACGACGGAACCCGCTCCCACGTAAATTCCGCCGCCGCTGAGTCCGGTGTTGCTGAAGATGTTCGTATTGGACAGCGTGACGGTGGAGCTGCCCAGAAGTTCGAGGCCGGCGCCAAAAGCACTTCCTCCGGTCAGATTGAGGTTGCGAAGGGCCACGACGCTCCCTGCGCTCACATCGACGACGCTCCCGGCGGCGTTTCCATTCAACTGAGTGGGGGCGCTAGTTAGCGTGTTGCAAGTGCTGTCGTAGTCGCCCTCGATAGTGATCGCCCTGCCGCTGATGTCTACAGTCTCCGTGAAAGTCCCGCTGGCGACGCGCACGGTATTGCCGTTGGCGGCGGCGTTTACGGCCAACTGAATAGAGGTATAGGCGCACGGCCCGCTATTCAAGCTGGCATGGTTGACAGCGTCAGGCGCAGGGGCCTCGGGTGCGACGCCCGGCATCAAGCTCTCGGATTCACGCACAGCTTCATCGAGAAGAGGAAAGTGGGGGTCGGCTTGACTCGCCACGAAGGCGAGAACGGCTTCGGGCCCAGCATTTCGCGCCCTGTCCAGAGCGATTCCTAACATAGATTCGGGCGATTCAAGTACGGGAGGAGCCAGCCTTGGCTCGCGCTCTTCGCCATTTCCCACTTGCATTACGACCGGCGTTGGCGTAATCGGCTTTACGAGGCCAGGGTCAACCTTAATCCATTCGTCGCCCTCGCTGTTCAAGACATAGTTTGACTGGGTCGGTATAGGCCCGGTTGCCAGGATCAATGATGGAGCGGTAGGATCAATAGCGACCACGAGGAGCAGGACAGACGCAATCCAGACGACAAACTGGCGATACATAGACGCACCCCCCTTGAAGTTTCAAATCGGCGGACACCTGTCGCCGCAATATCGGCCGCTCAGGCTAGCGTAGCAAGAAATGGGCTTGTGGTCAAATGGTGTCAGTTCTGGTGTTAGTCTGCAACTCGATGGCAATGTGCTCGTGCAGTCGTTCTAACATTCGTTCCCTCCCACTGAGACGACGTTGCAAATCGCCTTTTCTGGCCAACGCTTGTACTGTGTGCGTCCTTCATGGAAAGATGACTTGATGAAAAAGGGCTTGTCGGTCTTCCGAAATGGTCTATGCCAAAGTATTTGCGCCCGTCAGCTAAGGGCCATACCCCTTAGTGACGAATGGCAGTAGCACCTTGCCACGAATAGGAGGGCAGGAAACTGAGCCATAGTTGGCTGATTTGAGGCCGTTACTGTCCAATGCCTCCACTCTGTAGGGGTAAGCCCTTCCCGAATCCATAGAACCGCTTATGCCGGAAGTACCACACGAAACTTTGAACCCCGGCCCATTCATGTCGAAGGGCACGTGAATCGTATTTTGAAAGAAGCCGCTATAGATAGCGACAATCCTGTTCTCCATCCAGATTCGGCTGAGCGCCGGGCTTCAGAGCCCTTTCTGGCCATGGGACTTTCACCCATCCGCAATCTCCCAAACGACGAACCGGTTGAAAGAAGATTTCTAAGAATCAGAATGGTCCAATCAAGACGAGATGTCAACACGCCCGATGTCGTCCTGAATTCTGGCTAGAGTGCATGCCTTTAGCGCCTTCTCTCGATGAACAGGCACAGCCACAACCCGGACTTTGTGGGATAATCGAAGGCAATATGCGATCCACTTTGGCAAACGGGGGATACTCATCAGCGCTCAGACCCAGTCGGCCTTACTCTTGACGATAAACGCCGTATGAAATTTTAGCCTCCTGATACGCCAGCCGGCAGGAGTGCGAACATATTCTTCCTCATACTTGCCGGCAACCAGCAGTGATTTCCCGTTTGGCGTAGTCATTGGCACGAGCCCGTGCCAGACGCCGGTCGCACTATCCCCCGTCACTTCGATGATTGGATTCACCATGTAGTGGATGGCGAATTTTGTGACTTTATCCCCCAGTGGGCGCAACTGCTCGCGTCCTTCCCACCGGCCCGCCGTGTCGCCATCCCATACCACGTCCTCCGTAAACAGCTCCGCCCACTTATCCATACTGTACTCAGCGCCGTCCCAGCCAACATCGGCGTACTTGCAGTAAAGGGCTTTGAGCTTTCGGATTTCTTCGATGTCCTCGAGTCGCTGAAGTCGCTGCTCCAAGGTCAGTTTTTCGTTCATCTTTCACCTCCCGGTTTACGATAATCAGACGCCGCGGATATATTCCTTATTTGTTTTCAACCGCCCTTGCTTTTAATAGGATCCCTTTCGCTGACCGTGTAATGTTAACATATCAGGCATATGCTTACAAATGCCCGTCTAGCATTCTCAGGGGGCGAGACCAGTGAAAAAGTACTTGGCTTAGCTTGTGCTCAAGCCATTGCTTCGAACCATTCAATAGAGAACGCCAAACCTCAGAGCTTGGCGCCAGATAAGGGACGGTAGCAAGAAACAGATTTGAACTGTCGATCAATGGCTTATGAGTCTGTTGGGCCAACGTGTCTCATCTAAAGCTAGTTTTGCCGGTGCGCTGCCCGCATTGTTGCGCATTCGGTTTTCCTGATTGGCTGATTGCTGTCTATGTGTGCAAATACTATGAACATGGTCATTGCATCGTTCGGGCGAGTGGCAGCGCGCTGTCAGGCGCCGGTTGACGAAACTCAGCCCAGCGAGCGGTCATACCATGCTAAAAGTAGTCATGAAGCTTGGTCGAAGCGCACTCAAGGCAGCAAGTACAGCACAACCGCCACAGGCACTACGCGTACAGTGTCATCCAGTTCCAGAGTATCGCGTGAGACGATTAGTCCTTTGCCGAAACTGTTGCGAACAATCTTCTTCATGTCGCCATCAATCCTGGTCGCATATTTGGACTCGACGCACACTACCTTCGGCGGCTGGCCGACGAGGAAATCGATCTCTTTGTGTGAGTTTGTTCGCCAATAATAGAGGGATTGTGGCACACTGAAGGACTCCTGCAAATGCGCTTCACGCGCCCGAAATAGAGCCATGGCCAAAACCGCTTCTATCGTATGGCTGGTCGTAGGTGATTGCTGGCCGGGGCGGACGTAGCCGGGGAGACGCCAGAGAAGAGGGTCGGTAGGATATAGCTTCTTTCCTTTCTTCGGGGCAGGCGATCTCTTCGCAAGATCCAGGAAATGTACCACGAGCAGAAGAAAGGAATCGGCTAATACGTCGGCGTATTCTTTGGCAGTATGTTCTTTGCCCACAGCCATTTCTTCGGCCAAGGCATTCCAACTCGATGGACTACCCAGATTCAAAACCACGCGTTCTAGCAGCTTGAGTGCTGTGTTGCGATCGCGCCCCCCTCGTCCCACATCTCCGGCGAAAATATCCCATAGCGTGCGTATGGTGGTATCTATTACACTTCCAGTTCTTAGGAAATCGGCTACAGCGGCCGGAAAGCCCCCCACTTCAAGGTAGTTGTCGAGAGCCGCCTGAAGTTCGTCGAGATAGAGCATGGCATTCCTGATCGGCGTGGTGTCTTCCCCGACAGCGATTTCATTGATGCCCACAATAGGCAGTTTTGCAGAAAGCCCAATCGCCTGACAGAACTCTCGAAATGAGAGTGGCAGCAGCAACTTGTCCAGGTCCTGGGCTTGGCCTCGGCGACCGGGCAATCTCTCTGCCCCTCCCCTAAGGTCCACGGCGCTGGACCCGGTAAGGACAAAACAGTCATTGGCCGCATCTGTATGCTCGCGCAGGTACAGCAGTGCCGTTTGCCAATCGCGAACCCACGAGAGCTCATCTATGAATATCACCCACGGCGAGTGCTCGCCAGGGAATTGGGCCTTTGCCCGCAGCACTGTGTCTCGCAAGGCTTTCGGATTTCGTTCAAGTTCCATGGAGGCGTAGAGAATGCGGCGAGGCAAGAAACCTGTCTGGATCAGATTCCGAATCAGTTCTTTTGTGGTCGTGGACTTGCCCACCTGGCGAGGACCGCGCAGTGTATAAACGTTGGGTTGATCCAGCCGGAATGCATCCAGCATCGATGGTCTTCGTTGAAAGGGCTGGGCGCGCAATTGGACCAGCTTGGGATCCTGTTCGATCGCGTTGGGATCCCGCCACCAGGGATTCTGGGCCGCTAACTCTTGGATCGTCGTCATGGGCTTATTATACCCTTTGCACGAAGAAGTCCGAGCGGTTTTTAAGAAGAGTCTTCCCTTTGCTCGGCAGACGGGGCATCTCAAGAGCCGCAAGATCAAGGCGGTGTTGGACACGAGCAACATTCTCGGTCAGGGCGCCGTCAAGGATACGTATCCTTCAGCAGAAGGACTGGCCGACGGAATCGTCATGCTCAGTCGAGTGTTGGCTGGTTTGGCTGGAACGAAGCTGGTCCTTCGGCGGAAGTATGGGCGGAGACACACAACCTCTCGCGGTGCTTTGGTGCGGCGAGTATCAAGGCGGATGGTCAGGTCGACTGGGAGAATGCCAAAGCGAGGCAGAAGTTTCTGGTCCTTCGGCGGAAGGATGGTTGGCGATGCCGACCGTCTGTTGGAGTTGGCTCGGCGGGCTATGACTGCTTATGCTTCTGAGAGCGACGAATGCAAGGAGGTGGTCGAGGCGGCGGATTCGTTGTCACAACTTCTCCTGCAGGACGTAGAGCGTAAGCCGGAAGGTGTGAGCATCAAGGAGGGGGTGAGCCGGGATCGGGTAGTCTCGGTGCATGACGCGGAAATGCGTCACGGACGTAAGAGTAAGTCGAAGCTGTTTGATGGGCACAAGGCGGCGGTGGCGGTGGACCCCGACAGCCAGTTGATTACTGCTGCCGCGGTGTTGGCGGGGAATGCACCGGACAAAGAGCAGGCGATGGAACTGGTCAAGCAGACCGAGGAGAATGCCCAGGTTGAGGTGGAAGAGACAATTGGGGACTGTGCCTACGGGGCTGGGACCACTCGCCAAGAGTTTGCCGACGCCGACCGTAAGCTGGTAGCCATCCTTCCGCTGAAGGACCTGATCGCCCCAATTGTGGGCAGACGCCCAAAGAAGACTTCCGAATCGATGTGGATAAGAAGACCTGCACGTGCCCGGCTGGCCATGAGTGCCAGATACTGGAGACCAAAGATCGGAATGGTGAGAGGCAGAAGCGGCTGGTATTCAAGTTCGATCCGGTGATCTGTGTCGCGTGTTCGCAGCGGGCGGATTGTGTGAAGGCTGGACCGGGCAAGGGTCGGACGGTGAGCCTTCATCCACAGGAGAAGCTGCTGCAAGAAGCGCGAGCGTTTCAGTACAGCGAAGAGTTTGGCCCATATCGCCAGACAAGGCAGGTAGTAGAGCATCGAATTGGCCGTCTGATGCAATTGGGGCTAAGACAGGCGCGCTACTTTGGGCGCATCAAGACGCTCTACCAGTTGCTGATGGCAGTCCTTCCGCTGAAGGATGGCCAATCTAACACTGGTGGCGGGCAAAGTTGGTCTGATGAAGGTGAAAGGAAGTCGACAGCGACATCTTGTCCCCGACCTAGCGGCGTAGGTCATCGGAAATTTCGTCCAGTCACTCGCATTCAGCCTTTGCCTAACCCAGCGAAACCGAAATCAAGGGCTGAAACTGTCAAAACCGTCATCATATCCGAAACTCACATATGCACAGTAGTAAGGCGCTAACCTCTGGTGGTCATACCCGGAGGGGGGTGTTTCCGTCCAGACTTCTAGGCCGTAATCAAACCTGGTGGAAGTTTCTCGTCGATCAAGAACCGGACTTTCAAGCGCGCTGCCCCCGTGTACATTGAACCGTAAGGTCTCGCAGCCTTTGTACCAGCGGAGTCGGATTGGCAGACCAAGCACGATACTCTTGCTGACTGTGTTCATCGAGGCGGGCAAGATAGGAATCCAGGTCCGTTCTGTTACCAAGGTAATAGGTAATCGTCGCGTAGATCATTTCAAGATCGAGACCGGGAAACTCCTGCGCGATGGCCTCCGGGCTATACCCTTCGCGGTAATAGGCCAGCACGTGCTCGATGCCAATGCGATGCCCCTTGAGGCGTATCACATCCGGCCCGACAAACTCAAAGTAATCTTCTAGCTTCACGTTCGCACCCCCAACCTATCCAGTGTACAACTTGGCGCTATACTCCTGCTATTGGCGCCTCAACTCGAAGCCCGAGCCTATGCTGCGTCACGGTTTCCTTGAAACCACACTTCTTTAGCGCGGCGATCTGGTCTGTCTGCTCGCAGGGAATCTCGGCCCAGACGGAGTTCCAGGGGTGGTAGCGGAGTATCTCCATCGCTCTGGACACCAGCGCCGGCTCAACTCTGCCTCGATAATCGGGATGGATGATGGTCCGCACACGATGGGTCATCTTGATACCCCGAATCGATACGTCCAGAAAAGCTACCGGTCTTCTGCCATCGAGGGCGACAAGTCGATACTCCTTGCGTCGCGCCAAAAAATGAGACAGCTCATTAAACAAATGGCCAGCCGTACCCATCTCATAGTCTCTCAAGCGGACCGGACTAAACGGCTGCGCGGCTGAGGGCGTTGCCGCCCGGGCCAGTTCGTAAACCGGTTGCCAGTCGGACCAACGCAGGCTCCGAAAGTTTGGACGGAGGAACGAGGGATTCTCGCCCCGGCTAAAGTCAAGCATGTCGGCGGTGGATTCACCGTGTCCCGTCAGCTTCAACTCGGTTGTGCCCGTAATATGAGTAAAGCCCAGGCTGAGGTAGAGGTCATAAGCCGGTCTGTTGTCGGCGCGCACGTCTAGAACGACGAACTCTCCCTGCTGAGCACGTACAAAATCGATGGCGGCTAACACGAGACTGCGGGCGATTCCCCGGCGACGATACTCCGGGTAGGTGGCCACGTTTCCGATCAGCCAGCGCGACCCGTCCCGGCCGAGCTTGCTAACGCTGGCATTGCCGATGATCTTGCCGTCCTCTTCCCACACCTGGCCGGCGAAAAACTCACGCGTCTGATCGGAAAACAGGCTAGTCAGCCAGACAAAATGGGAAAGCTGCTTCAGCGCCCGAAGATCTTCGTGGGACGATTGCCCGGTTGATCGCTCCGGCTCGTCGGCGAAAGCCAGCAACACGAGGTCAATCACCCCGGCCAGGTCTCGCCGCAGGTTGAAAGCCCTTATCCCCCGGCGCTCGTCGGCAGTTCGCCACGTCAAGTGAGTAGCCATCAGATCACCAAGACCATGCCTTGTCCACTGTTACTAGCTTTTAGCAAGTATAACATACAAGTCAAGTTATGTTTACAAAGGCGCGACAAAACCTCAGACACTGACAGACACGGTGAAGCCACGTATTGTACCATGATTCCCTGTTTCCGAAGGGATATGGGCGGATGACATGGATGTAGGCATCTAAGCTGCCTTTGGCAAGCAAGCCACTGCGGTGTCGTATCGGTTGTTCAGGACATGGGTGCGTAGATGGAGCACCGCTCTAAGACCCTCATCACTCCAACGCATTCCCGGCCCCT
>JAUSEJ010001083.1 GCA_030650265.1 Dehalococcoidia bacterium
ATGGCTTTCACAACCGATTCGTTTGTGGTCAGGCCTTTGTTCTTCGCCGGGGGTGATATCGGGAAATTGGCTGTCTGTGGCACGGTCAACGATCTGGCGATGTCTGGCGCTGTACCGGCCTATTTATCTGCCTCATTCATCATCGAGGAGGGCTTCCTTCTGGCCGATCTAGCGGCGATCGTCGACAGTATGCGGCAGGCGGCTGACGAAGCGGGAGTCGAGATTGTTGCCGGGGACACCAAAGTTGTGGGAGCGGGCGATGCGGATGGCGTCTATATTACGACCAGCGGCGTGGGCTTCATTCGGGATGGCATCTCGATTTCCGGATCGGCGGCTCGTGCAGGTGACAAGATCATTTTGAGCGGGACTATTGGTGATCACGGCATAGCCGTTGTCAGTCAGCGCGAGGGATTGCGTTTTACCACGGATATTCGGAGCGACTGTGCGCCGCTCAACGAACTCGTAAAGGCAATGCTGGAGGTAAGCCCGGATATTCGTTGTTTGCGTGACCCTACTCGAGGCGGGCTGGCAACGGTACTAAACGAGATCGCCGGACAATCTTCCGTGGCCATGCGTTTGATAGAGAAAGACATACCAATCCACGATGGCGTGCGCGCCGCTTGCGAACTTCTCGGTTTTGATCCGCTCTATATAGCCAATGAGGGGAAACTTGTCGCGGTGGTGCCAGGTAGTGTTGCGGAAGCAATGGTCGAAAGAATGCGTCGCTCTGGCTACGGTGGTGACAGTGCCATCATTGGCGAAGTACTGGGTGCTCCAGCGGGACGCGTCTGGCTGGTCACGGCGATTGGGGGCACACGGGTCGTGGACATGCTGTCGGGTGAGCTATTGCCGCGGATCTGCTGATGCCTTTGCTTTTGCGGCCGCGGCCCCGCTTACCTGCTGAGCAGTTCCATGATATGGCTCCGGGCAGCCCCGGCAGCGAGAAGCGCCTCGGCGGAGATTCTCTCGCCAATCGTGAAATCGTAGCCCTTGGGCGAGACGAGAAAACAAGCCGGAGAGGCGCCGAACCAGTCATGCACTGGTGCGTTAGATCTGACTTGCAATTCCTTTGGTCTTAATCTGACTATCAAGAATCTACGTCTATCCTCAGAGTGAGATTGGCGCTGGCAACGACGATGGACAAGCTGCACATTCTGCTGCAAGTTAGCAAGAAAGTGGAAGCGCTCGCGGCCACATAACGGCCACGATTTGCCAAGAAGAGACTGCGACTGTGATCACCCTAATAGCAGTTTGCCCGATGACCGTTTTCCTGAGTAATTCTCCGCAAGGAGGGGAGCCAAAGACAAATAAGTCAGCTCCCGGCACCACAAATCGCAGTCCAGAAGCGCTGAAAAGTACCCAAACCCCCTGAAAGAACGTCGTGAGGTCCGAAAAGCAACTGGCAACCCTCCCTATCGCGGATTTTGGTTCTCTTAACAATACTCTTAACAATACTTAACAATACTTGATAAGAACTGCCGACTGTTGTATAGTCAGATTAGGCGTTATTACGGTTCTCTGGCTTGGCTGTTTAGGCAATGCTTTTGACTTTCGGCGTTTCTCATAGGGACTCTTCGCCGGCTTCTTATCGGACCTTTTCTTGGGAATCCGGATCGCAGCATTCAGCAGATCCGAAGGAGGACTGACCCTCGGTCCGGGTTTAGTCATTCCAACAATGCCCAAGGGCCTATACTACACACTTAATACCTCTGCCGAATGCTCAGGAGGGTGGTAATGAAGAAAAGGATAGTTGCCGGATATGTTCTAATCGGGTTTATACTCCTGCTTTCTTTCTTATGGTTGTCTGTTTCATGGTCAGGGACGGCCAAGGCGTCGCCTTCCTCTTCAGCAATCTCACCCGTTAGCCAATTCCAGACCCTGGCCTCACCCGAGCCTGCCCCGGCTGTCGCTCAGGACTTCCCCGTCAGAGCATGGGTATTGGCCACACCACAAAATCC
>JAUSEJ010001086.1 GCA_030650265.1 Dehalococcoidia bacterium
GCCATCGGCTCTTCGATCAAGTAGGCCTCTCTGGCGCCGGCATTGATCGCCGCATCGTGGACAGCCCTTTTCTCAACTTCGGTAACGCCGCTCGGGATGCCAATCACCACGCGCGGCCGGGGTATGAGAGAAAAACTGTAGCGCTCGTGAACCTTCCTGATGAAATAATCAAGCATCCTTTCAGTAGTGTCAAAGTCAGAAATGACCCCGTCTTTTAGCGGCCGAATCGCCACGATGCTGGCGGGCGTGCGGCCCACCATGCGCTTCGCCTCAGCCCCAACGGCAAGTACCTTCCGGCGCTTCTTGTCAATAGCAACTACGGAAGGCTCGTTGATGACGACGCCTTTTCCCTTTACTATCACCAGCGTGTTTGCTGTTCCCAGATCTACTCCTATGTCGTGGGAAAATATCCCGAGCAATGCGTTTATCGGATTGGCCACGATTCCTCCTTGCTAATCACGTCGTTGAGACACAGTCCCAAATATGAAGCACGACATCGCCATGCCTAACGACGGTTAGTTTGTTCGCTTACCCTGCAGGCTGAACATGCGGATAATCTCTTCGACGGTCGTTGCCTCCTCCGGCCTCTTGTCGACGCGAATGAAGTTCACGGCACGAGGAAAACGGAGAGCGTACCCCAAACGTCGATTGTCCATGTCCTGATGACCGTCTCCCGCTGTGAGCTTACCCAGTCCGCATGTGTGGATGGGGCTGCGCGTAATTTCATCGGCCTGAATTTCCAGTACGTGGGCTGGCTCCGCCCAAACATCCGGGACCAGGACAGAATCGAGCCTTGCCGGTTGGTGAGCGCTGGTGACCGCGTCAAGCGCCACTTTCATCGCGACCCACTCCTCCTCGGTCAGACCCGTACCGAGCCTGGCAATGGTGACGAAGCGGTCTTGAGCGGAGTCATAAACAGCGGTGAGCAGAGAGCCGATGCCAAAACGAGTCCTGCCGCCTTTGCCGTACCAATAACCGACCACTACAGTGTCAACAGTGTCAGTGAGTTTCCCCTTCATACTGCGCTTCAACTTTATCCAGTTGAAGTTGCGCGCTCCGGCCTGATAGGGAGAGTCTAGCCGTTTGCAGACAATTCCTTCCAGACCTCGCTGTATCTTGTCGGCGAAGAACGCCTCAAGTTTCAAAGGGTCTTCAGTGATGAGCACTTCGGCTACGTCGAAAACATCATCCGGGCGGATAGCCTCCACCAGACGCTTGCGTCGGACCAGGTAGGGCTCATGTGTCAGGTCAACTCCGTCCGCGTATAGCATATCGAAGGCCATTAGTTTGAGCGGATACTTATGCTGCATGGCTTCAATCCCGTGCTTACGCTTACGCTGTACCGTGACCTGAAAAGGGAGAAAATCGCCGGTCGCCGTATCAACCGCTAGAGCCTCCCCTTCAAGGATGGCCTGCTCCAGTGCTACCTGCCTTCTCGTTCCCTCGATCAACTCAGGGAACATCTCGGAAAAATCCTCCAGATTCCGGCTAAATACCTTGACCAGATCGCCGTCTTTGTGAATCTGACAACGGAACCCATCGAACTTCGGCTCGGCGGCGCAGCGGCCAAGCTTATCAATAATGGCCGCGCTGCTCTGAACCCTCTCAGCAAGGGCCGGGCGTACGGGCGTACCCACTTCTACTTCAATTTCCGTGAGCGCCTCGGCGCCACTCTCCCAAAACAATCTGGCCACCTGGCCCAGATCAGAACGAATATTGTAGGCCCGTTCAATGTATTTTCTTAGGGACTTGTCCCGCACCTTGGCGAAGCTCAGAGCATCCATCAAGGTCGGATCGCCAATTCCCAACCTGAGATGGTCAAGGGGGATGCGCATTAGCATCCTTCCTTCGAGAGAGCCCATCCGTCTGAGAAGGCCGGCGAGTATTTCAACCTTGGCCTGAACGCTTCCCCCGCCGGAGGAGGTGGCAATACGATAGAGCTCGGAGAAGACCTCGGAGACGGAGAGGCCCGCGCCCTCCGGTGGAAGCAGGTCACCGACAACGACGCCAAAGTCGCCCTTGAGTGCGAATTGCGCCCTGACCTCTGCCCGTTCCTTGCCCGTCGCCAAAGCGATGGCATCAGCCGTAAGATTCTCTCCGACGCCAAATTCCAGCCTCTCGTAGGCAGGCACAACCCTACCCTGCGTGAGATAGACAATCTTGTCTATCTCTGTAACGTCGGCTTCGATAAAAAGTTGGGCGAGGATCTCGACCATTCGGTTTCGGGAGCTGGTGTCTTCTAATTGGAGAAAGAAGTCGGCTAACCGGGAAAACCTCATTGCTACGACCTTAGCAGATTATTCCGGTCAAGTATACCACAGGGAGGCGGGTTAGGGAAACCGGTACACTAGTCCTCCAGAGCGCGTTGTGCTAAAATAGGGCCACGAAAGGTGTCGCGAATATGATCGCAATCATCGATTACGGCGCAGGCAACCTGAGGAGCGTGGCCAGGGCAATTGGAAAGCTTGGCTATGTTCACGAAGTCACCGCAGACCCGCTCGTGGTAAGGCAGGCCAATGCCGTGATCTTGCCAGGGGTTGGCGCGGCTGGCGATATTATGCGCAGCCTGCTAGAAATTGCAATGGTGGACCCCCTACGGGAGGCAATCGAGAAAGGAAGGCCATTTCTCGGCATTTGCCTTGGACTACAGGTATTATTGAGCCTGAGCGAAGAGGGGGGAGGAGAGAAATGTCTTGACATAATATCAGGAGTCGTGCGACGGCTGCCCGATGGGTTGAAGGTTCCCCATATGGGGTGGAATCAGGTGAAGCAACGCGTCTCTCATCCGGTATTTTATGGCATCCCTGATGAAGCCGATTTTTATTTCGTCCACTCATACTACGCGGATCCGCTCGATAAGACGGTCGTGGTAGGTGAAACCGAATACGGTCTAACCTTCTGCAGCATGATTGCGCGGGATAAGATGGTCGCTGTGCAGTTTCATCCGGAGAAGAGCGGTGAGTTGGGGCTCAAGCTGCTAGATAATTTTCTTCGCTGGAGTGGAGCAGAAAAGCGATGATCGTTATTCCGGCCATCGATCTTCGCGACGGTAAATGTGTGCGATTGTTTCAGGGCGATTACAGCCAAACGACTGTCTTCGCCGATAATCCGGTTGAAGTAGCCAGGCGTTGGCAGGCAGAGGGGGCAAGATGGCTTCACGTCGTGGACCTGGATGGAGCAGCG
>JAUSEJ010001090.1 GCA_030650265.1 Dehalococcoidia bacterium
AAGCAGGTCTGACCAAAGAGGAGATTCGCGCGCTGTCGCGACAAATGGGTCTGCCAACTTGGGATAAGCCATCCCTCGCCTGTCTGTCCTCCAGGTTTCCCTATGGCACGCCGATAACCATCGACGTATTGATCCGGATTGCTGAGGCGGAGGACTATCTTCGTAGCCTTGGCTTCAGGCAATTGCGAGTTCGCCACCACGACACCATAGCACGTATCGAGGTGCCATTGGAAAGCATACCGTTGTTTCTCGATCCGGAAAGGCGCGAGGGCATCGTGGAGAAGTTCAAGGCGATCGGCTATTCCTACGTGACTCTCGATCTGGCGGGCTATCGCTCCGGCAGCATGAACGAGGTCCTTACCGCCGGGCAGAAGTCGCCCGCGTAGCTGTCTTACCAACTTGTTTGCATAGGGAACGGGACGCCCTCACCCTAGCCCTCTCCCAGGCGGGGAGAGGGGACAGACGGGCTTTCCCAGTTTCCCAGCGGGGACGAGGCACTGCGAACTCCCTCTCCCTCTGGTAGGACTTAGACAGTTTTCTTGTTCTGTGAGGTACAGTAGACATGTTAGGCAGCTTTCAGATCGATAGGCCATTGTTGACGAGACAATGGTATGGTGGGATCCTGCCAGAGCGTCTCGGCCTGCAGTTTTGGTGGCAAGCTTACTTGCACGCGGCCGATGATGGGCAACTCCACCAAGCATGCTGCCTCCCTCAGAAAGATTACCAGCGCCTCGATCGACAGATTGCGACAGCACGGCTCCATTGCTCGAATGAAATAGAGCAGACTGGCTCGCAAACTTGTACAGGCAATCAGCGTCACAATGCCTTCCCAGTGTCGCACGTGGAAGTCAGCCAAACTCAAATGCTGTTTGCACTCTCGATGCAGAACCTCTATCGCCCAGCGCCGTTTCCAAGTCTGCCAAATCATCCCCAAGTCCCATGTAAGTTGGCTGCTCACAAGATACCAGCGGTGTATTACCCGCCCCTGTCTGTTGCGTCGCTCGAAGTAGGCTGGCCGACAAGCCAATCCCTTAAGGTTACAACCCTTATCAAGCAATGTTGCCTCTGGCAGCAGAGAACCCCATATGCTGGTCCCTCGGTTACCTACCTCTACCAACCCAAGCGACAACTGACTGCACCAGTCGGAAATGCTTCGAATCTCCGCCCCGATTCGCAGGCGTCGGTCCTGTCTAACACTGACCAGCCATTGCAGTCTCATGGCCACGATTTCCCGCAACCACCACATAGCGGTAAATCCGCTGTCTGCCACTACCGTCGATGCGGACACTCCCGCAGCAACCGCCATTTTCACCAATTCCAAGGCCAAATCCAGCTTACTGGGCAACTCCCCCGGCTCGGCCTTACGCCGCCGCCTGACCTTGCGCTCTTCCGCACTCTCTGCCTTTCGGTGGGGCAACAGGCCCAAGGGCAAAGCCATGTCTGCGCCGACGATACAGCCAGATACGAGCTCGTACCCGTCCACCAGACGCTTCTTCACGACATCGTATACCGGTCTGATTCCCGCCAGCTTTGGCCCGTAGCACTTCTCGATAGTAGTGCCATCGACTGCGATGATCCAATCCTTGCCCGCTCTGGTAGCTGGATGATGATTAAGGGCAGCTACCATCGTACCCAGTACTCGCAACCAATCGTGACTCGAGCCGCTCACGAAACGCGTCAGACGCCGTTGAGTGACAATGGCTGCCCAGCCCAAGGCTTGCCACAAAGGGTCTACGATTCCGGCACAACAGGCACTCACCGCCAGTATAGAACGTGGCGACAAGACAGGGAGTGCCACCAGCACCAAAAGCAACAATCCACGGCCTCGACCTTGCCAGTGGATACCAGTCGCAAGCCGATCGCCGCCCAATACCGCCCATGCTTTGACAAGCAGCAGCACGCCCCCATAGGCAGACGGCTTTATGTCGGAATTGGTCGGAACAGAATCGACTTGTGCTCTACCAGCGATTGGTGCTATTGCATTCATGGCGTGCCTCCAAGGTGTAGGTCGGGTGTCTACAGATCCACTCTACACCTCAGGCACGCCTTTTGTAAGCCCCCTTTCTCCCAAAACTGTCTAAGTCCTACCAAAGGGAGAGGGAAAACGTCTCTCCCTCTCCCTTTGGGAGAGGGTTGGGTGAGGGCGGCCCACCACCGGGCGCGAATCACGACAGCGTCTCCAGAAACCGTTCGATAGGTTCCTTGTCGATGACCGCCAGGCTGGCTCAGCTCATAGCTCAGGCGAAATACTGGATCGTCACGTCCGGGACAACGGCGACTTTGGCGCCCTGCGGGTAGTCGACCTGCAGCATGGCCACTACCTCCTCCCAGGTCTTGGCCCAGATGATGGCCTCGGGTGGCACGGCTTCACCGACGCCAGCCCTGTGCAAATACGGCGTCTGGACGATCATCTTCTTTATGCGGCGACCCGGGCTGCTAGCCGGCCGGTGATTGGGACCACCCATGTGATTGCCAAAACTGCCTGATAGGTAGTGGGTCACGTCGCTACAAAGGTTGTTCGAGATCAAAACTAGCGTGCCACCGCTTTCCGGCAAGTGGTGATAGCCACCGCTGACGCCAATGAAAGCCTCGTTGTGTTTCGCATAGGCGTTGACGACGACGACTTCGGGATTCTGCGCATGGACGCTGCGGTAGTGCTCCCGGGCCAGCTTGACCCCCTCGTAGTACTGATCGACTGGCTTGCCGGCGAAAACGGCCACGGCGTCGCGCTTCTGGTTGATTATCACGTCGACGATAAAATCC
>JAUSEJ010001096.1 GCA_030650265.1 Dehalococcoidia bacterium
CTATTATTATAATAGCAAATTAAATGGATTTAATCAATGAGAATTCGAAGAGCCTGCTTCTGGTCTGACTGAAAGCAAAACGGCTGTGCATGTCCCTGACGAAGGCTTGTATCGCCTGATCTCGTTCAGTACCCTCTGTTACATCCGAGCAGGGATTGTCCTAGCCGATCTAGCGTCAGCAGCCTGGCCGGCCAGCTTGGCAGCTGGCGGGCAGCTCTACGACAAATGGCAGTATTCTATTGGTGCTTCAGCAAGACGGAAATCTATTGGCGGCTGGCGTCGTGGTGCGGAAAGACCGAAAGAGTACACAATGGATCAGATGATGAAAACGCGATTCTTCTTGGACCAACGTTACCTGATCTGCATGGCAAAGGAAGAAGCAGGCCCGTCCTCTCGGGCGATACTGGATCGCCTCGGCCAAATGAGCGGCGCCGATATCTTCGCTGCCGGCCAGATCGGCGATGGTGCGGGCGAGTTTCAGGACGCCGTGGAAGGCGCGGGCGGAGAGGTGACGCTGGTTCCGGCGGCTTTGAGGAGGCCCTGAGCGGCGTCAGTGCGACAGAAGTCGCGAACTTCGGCGGGGGTCATCTCATCGGACCGCAGACAAGAAGGTCTGTATTGGTCCTGCAATCAAAGACAGATGCAAGGTGCTTGGTCGATAACCCATATCAGGACGGGCTCAAGCTTTCAGGAATTCGTCAGGGTCTATTGCTGCTTGTCGAAGTATTGCCCGCAAGGTTCCCTCGGGGATCTCGCCGGGGTGATTAGTGATAGTGGTATAACGTCCACTAGATGCACAATACCAGATATCATGGCTGCCTGCGGCATGTCGGTCAAAAGCAAAGCCAAAGGACCGAAGGCGCTTAGTAACGTCTCGATAGCGAAAGCCGGAAAGGCGTCCCAATCTAAACACTCACAAGCAAGGGGTAATCAAAGGAATCGTCCAATTCAGGCAATTGGGGGTCGCCTTGTCTTTCCCGTTGGGCCTCAACAAGCTTGCGGGCCACATCTCGGGCAATCTCCAATGTTTCCGCTATCGTACGACCCTGCGCCACGAGACCCTGGATGTCCTCCGATGTAGCCAGGTAGACTCCTTCTGGCAATTTCTCAATGTGGATCTTAACTATTCGTTCCATGACTTGCGTACTCCGTTTGGTATTCTCGTGTTGTAATACAGCACCTGGATTATACCACTAATCATCCTCTTCCCCGCGGACGATACTGAATCGCCTCGGCCAAATGAGCGGCGCCGATATCTTCGCTGCCGGCCAGATCGGCGATGGT
>JAUSEJ010001098.1 GCA_030650265.1 Dehalococcoidia bacterium
CCAATGTGGCGATCGGGATTGTTGTAGCGGCGACGGCGTTCTACGCTCTCGCTTACATGAACGTTTACTCACTGCCTCATCCTGCCGTGCGCATGGGCGAGTGGATAAACGCCAATGTGCCAAAGGGCGCCTTGATTCTCAAGGAGCATTGGGAGGAGGGCATTCCCAATCTCGGGGCATACCGGGGCGGCGACCTGAACCTGTATGAGAATGACGATGCCAACAAGCTCAACCATATCGTCACTCAGGTGCGAAGCGGCGATTACATCGTCTTCTTCAGCAATCGTCTCTATGGGACTATTCCGCGTCTGCCAGAACGTTATCCTCTGACGAGTCGCTACTACGACCTGCTGTTCAAGGGAGAGCTAGGCTATGAGTTGGTCGACGTCGAGACAGCCTATCCCAGCCTCCTCGGGGTAACGATAATAGACGAGACATTTGGCCGTCCCAATCTGTCTGTGCCTAAAATGCTTGCCGGGTTCCAGCCAACAGCTATTACCATCGATGGCGGGTTTGCCGACGAGAGCTTCACCGTTTACGACCACCCCAAGGTCATGCTGTTCAAGAAGGTCAAGCAATTCAGCGATCAGGAGCTAAGGGGATTGTTCGCCAACATCTCCCTCAACCGGCCACCGCCGGATTTGTCCACAAGCCCCGGCCTTCTCCTTTCGGAGGCGGACGCCAGAGCCAATCAGGAGGGTGGCACCTGGTCGGACATCTTCGACCGCGATGGCATTGCCAACAGTTTTCCCGCGCTAAGCTGGCTGATCATGGTGGAAGTGATCTCTCTGGCGGCCCTGCCACTCGGAGTGCTACTATTTCGACGGCTGGCGGACCGGGGGTTCATTCTGACCAAGATTCTGGGAATATTGGTCGTCTCTTATCTATCATGGCTATTCGCTGCCACTCATCTGTTGACTTTCTCTCGCCTGACAATCCTCCTTTCTTTGATCGTCATGGCCCTTTTCTCGACTTACCTTTTTGTCCGGTTCAGACAGGAGATCGAGGCTTTCGTTCGTTCGCGGTGGCGGCTCTTGGTGGGGCTCGAGGGCCTGTTCCTGCTGGCCTTTTTCGGCTTCTACCTGGTCAGATTGGCCAATCCTGACCTCTGGCACGCCTGGCGGGGTGGCGAGAAGCCGATGGACTTTGCTTACCTGAACGCCGTCATTAAGACTACCTATTTCCCGCCTTACGATCCCTGGTTCTCCGGCGGCTATTTGAACTATTACTACTTTGGCCAGGTTATCGTGGCGACCCTGACAAAGCTGGTGGGGATTGTGCCTGCCGTGGCCTACAATTTGGCATTGCCACTCCTCTTTTCGCTCACCCTTAGCGGCGCTTTCTCTCTCGGTTATGACCTCCGACTGGCGGGCAAGGGTCAAGGCAGCAAGTCGGGATGGCGATGGTCGGCTCTGCTATGTGGACTATTGGCCGCTGCGATGGTGGCGGTTCTCGGCAACCTTGATGGAATCATTCAACTGGCAGAAGGTCTGGCCAGGGCGGGGAGTTTCGATTTCCAGAGTACGATACCGGCTCTTGCGGGAGCGGTAAATGCCACTGTCGGATTATGGCGGAGCCTGGTCGATCATCAGCCGCTCCCGGCGTTCGACTTCTGGCGGAGCAGCCGGATGATGCCGGGGACCATCAATATCACGGAGTTCCCCTACTTCACTTTTCTGTTTGCCGACCTGCACGCCCACTTGATTGCCTTGCCATTTACAATTCTCGCAATCGGTCTGGCTTTGAACATGGCTTTGCGGTCGCGCAGTTCCGGAACCGACAGGACTCTCGAATCGGGCCTCGCCTCCAGCAGTGCCGGGAATGGGTCGCCTCTGTTTGTGCCCGGCTATCTGGGTCGACTGCCCGGAGTATTCTTCTCGCTAATTAGCTGGCTAAGTCCTGCCCTCCCGCTGCCGCGACTCTTCCCGGTTTTGGCGCTGGCGCTGGCTCTGGGCGCTCTCCGAATCATCAACAGTTGGGATTTTCCGACCTATTTGCTGCTGTCGGTTGCCGCAATCTTCATCGGCGAGTATTCCAGCCGCGGCGGTATCGGCTTTCGCACCGTCTCAATGTTCGTGATAAAGGCTGGCCTGATCTTCTGGCTAAGCTCGTTTCTCTATCAACCCTTCTACGACAAGTACGAGTTGTTCTACACGGGCATTGAGCCGAGCCAGGAGAAGACCGTTATCGAGAATTATCTGGCGGTTCATGGTCTCTTTCTTTTCGCCGTAATCAGTTACCTGGTCTTGGAGATGCGTCGCCGTTTCGGGCGCTCGGGATTCTTGAGGACCGTGCTCCTTGTGTCGAGGCGCTGGGAGGATCTTCCCCACGTCATAGGCCTTCGACGACGGCTCGTCAAGAAGCCGGATCCGGACAGCGCCACGGTGGCCTATGGGTTAATGCTGGTATTACTGGTAGCCGCCGGCCTCGCCCTGGCGAAGTTGTATCTCATTGCCTTGCTCTTCCTCGTTTTGGCAATGGCGGTATCGCTGGCTTTCGGCGAACTGGCAAAACGAGAGGCGGGTATGTCGCCCCGGCTGTTTGTCTTGACCATGGTGGGTTTTGCCATTGCCCTGGGCATTGGCGTCGACTTCATTACCATCAAGGGCGATGTGAGCCGGATGAACACGGTTTTCAAGTTCTATTTGCAGGCTTGGGTGCTTTTCAGCCTGGCCTCGGCCTACGGGCTGGTGGCGGTTCTCGATGGCTTGCTGGGGGTGGGGCGTCAACGGAATAGGGCAGCGGATAAACGGATGGCCCTTCTAGCTATCGACCCTGATCCTGCTGTACGAGTCCATGGGTATCTAGGCCAGACAACGCCTTTTGACGAATCCGTAGGGGCGGTGCCCCCGTGCCCGCCCCCGTCCCCCCATCCCTATCGGAAGGACGGAGGGACCGCGATATCAAAGAAGATCGCCATCACGTCTTGGAAGGCCGCATGGCTGGTCGTTCTCGCCGTTCTCCTCCTGTCGACGGCCATTTACCCGCTCGCGGCGACGCGGGTCAGGGTGGAAGACCGCTTTCAGTCTTCGCCGCCGACGGACGATGGCATGGCGTTTATGAAGGATGCCATCTATTCGGACGAGAAGGGCAAGGTCACACTGGGCGACGATTATGAGGCTATTACCTGGATGCAGGATAACCTGAAAGGCTCCCCGGTTATCGTAGAAGCCTATACGCCTCTGTACCGGTGGGGCTCGCGGGTGTCTATCTATACCGGATTGCCAACGGTAATCGGCTGGGACTGGCATCAGACGCAGCAGAGGATGCCCTACCGGTCGATGATCGACATCCGCATGAAGGACGTGAAGGACATCTACCTTAGTCCTGACGCGAGGCTGACTATGGACCTTTTGAAGAAGTACGGTATTAAGTACATCTACGTTGGCGAACTCGAGCGTCTCTACTTTGGCGGACCGGGCCTCGCCAAGTTCGACCAGATGGCCAAGACGGATCTCACACTTGTCCACGAGAACCAGGCGGTCAAGATCTACGAGGTGAGGCAGAACTAGGGACGGTGGATGGACAGATGGAAGTGCTGGGCTTTGTCGGTTTGGGCAATATGGGTGGAGCAATGTCAGCGCGGCTGGTCAGCGCCGGTCACCAACTGGTTGTCTTCGACATCGCCGGCACCTTGCCGCGCATGCCCCCCGGTGCCAGCGCAGCGGCATCTGTGGCGGCTGTCGCGGCGCTGGCCCACACGGTCTTCTTAAGCCTGCCTGATGGCCCGGCGTCGAGGGAGGTCTGCCGGCAGGTTGCGGGCGCCTCGCCAAGGGAAACCACGACGGTTGTCGACCTATCCACAATTGGCATATCCGCAGCCGTCGAGTGCGCCAGCATTCTCGCATCGGCAGGAATTACCTATGTCGATTCCCCCGTAAGCGGCGGTGTGACGGGGGCGCGCGCCGGTACGCTGGCAGCCATGGTGGGAGCTCGGGAGGCCGACTTCGAGAGGGTGCAGCCTCTCCTGATGGTAATGGCCAAGAACGTCTTCCGCGTCGGCGACAAGCCTGGCAAGGGCCAGGCCATGAAGCTACTTAACAACTTTCTCTCGGCGACCTCGTTGGCAGCAACCAGCGAGGCGGTGGTCTTCGGCGCCAGGATGGGACTCGACCTCGTGACCATGATCGAGGTCATAAACGCCTCCTCCGGTCGCACGACAGCCAGCACCGACAAATTCCCTCGTAGCGTGATTCCGCGCACCTATGACTTCGGCTTCTCTGCCGCTTTGATGACAAAAGACGTCAGTCTTTATCTGGAAAACGCCTCGGCGGCTGGCGTGCCTATCGCGATGGGCGCCGCAACTGCCTCACTTTTTCTTGCCTTCAAGGAGGCGTGTCCCGACGCCGACTTTACCTACATCCACAAGTGGCTTGAGGACAAGGCCGGGCGGTAGCCGCGGTCCTCTAATGTGGCCAAAGTGCGCACCTCCGGGAACGAGGCCCCGAAGGTTGGCCAGGAAACCGTAGACGTGGCCGCGCCGCAGGGCATCAGACCTTGGCCTCTTTCTCCTATCACTTCGCGTGGGTCATCGTCTCAAATTGCTTGGCGCTAAGACGGGTTTGCCTCTCGCCTGTGATGCTACCCACTTTTGAACTGAGGGCAAGGATGTTTTGCACTCCTACGACTTGGATGGCAGTGTACTGGTTCTTGGCAATGACTACAGACTCCAGCGCCAGTTTCTTTCTCTCGACAGGGTCCTTTGTTTGGGGAACCTTCTCGATCATGGCGTCCAGTTGGAGGTTCGTGTGATTCTTAGCGGTGCTTAGCTTTGAGTGGTAGGCATTGGGCACTCGCTCATAGTCTCGACCTTCCGATCCTAGATAGGTCCAGAGACTGTTCCAGACTTGGGGGTTCACCTTGGGGAGCATCAAAGGGTACCAGGCGCTGTAGTCCATAGGCACGATTTCCGGCCTGATCCCTGCCTTGCGCCAGTAGCCAACCAGAGCCTGGTTGAGAGTGCTGAGAGATCCCCCTGCTCCCACGTCGTAGAGCTTCGTGTCGAAGCCAGTGGCGTAGCCTGAATCGGCAAGAAGCTTCTTGGCCCCTTCGAGGTCGTAGGGATCTGGCTTCAGCACAGCAGGATCGAAGAAGTAGGCGCTCGAAGGAACGTTGTACATTGCGTACGGTTGGGCCAGTCCGCCAAATATCGTGTCCGCGATCTCTTGTTGGTTGATTGCCAGTTGTATGGCCTTGCGCACCCTAAGGTCACCGAAAGCATACTTCTCCGGATGCTCGATGTCATACCAGGCGTAGCCGAAGTAGCGCGCTCCCCCGTCATAGCCTTGAATGCGCAAGCCGGCTGCCTTGAGCCCTTTGACCGAGTCGTTGGCGACCTGAGCGAGGTCCAACTCCCCGGTCTTGAGCATGGCGACCTTCGTTCCCTCCTCGGGGACGACGAGAACCGCGAGGTTCTTGAACTTTGGTGTTACCCGCCCAGAGCAACGACGGGAATGTCGACGAGCGAGCGACATTCGCGCAGGCCCAGGTCGGGCAAGTGGGCGATCGCGAAGGCGTCGTAGCCTTCCCGCTCGGCTTGCTGGGCATTCATCATGAAATCGACGGCGTACCGGTTAGCCACGGCAACCCGACTGACCATTGCTGTCGGCCTGTATCCGCCATATGACGCGGCCGGCATTCCATGGAGGCAGATTTCTACGTCGCTACGGCCGACCTCGCGCGTGAGGATTGCCATCGGCGGGACGATCACTACCCAAACGAGGACGCCCAGCACCACCCAAGCCAGGCGCCAGCCGTGGGTCGTGATCAGGTAAGCAGAGAATGGGACCAGCACAATGCCTCCGACAGAAGCTCCCATGAATCCGATCGATACGGCCTTCTCTCGCTTACGGATAAACTAATTGGCGATTGCTACGTTTACAGGGAGAGACCCGGCGCAAGGGACGCCGATGGCTACACCATGGCGCGAACCAGGTAAAAATCCCAGAGGCCTCTGACCTGGCTGAGAGCAATGAACCCGGCCCACGGCGACGATGGTGCCAACGATCATGGGTCCCAGGGCGCCTCGCCTATCGATGAGGGGACCAATGCCGAAAGAGATGAGGCCGTTGGCGAGGGTGCTAAAAGATAGAACGCCGGAGAACATCGCCCTGGTCCAGCGAAGCTCCTCGCTCATCGGCTTCACGAACACTGCATAACCGAAGCTCTCCATATCTCTGAGCATGAACATGCTGCAGAAGCCCGTGGTGGATTTTCCAGCCGTAATAGAACCGACCCCGAGCGACAGAGGCAACTCTTGCAACCATCGGTTCTCTTACTCTCGTATTGGCTTGGTTACGGATAGGGAGACCGGGCCGAGGCTCGGTATGAACGTGCTGTGAAGACCTCCGGGCCCGCCTGCGACCACGATCATCATGTCTTCTGGCTTGTAAACCAGAAGGCCCATTCCATCGATCACCGCGCCGGCGGCGATCTTGTCCTCTTTCGCATTTGGAGGATACCAGTCAATGGGAAGGCGGCCGCGCTCCCAGAGAATCCGCTTGATATCGTTCTTGGATAGGCCGGCTTCAGCGAAAACCCTGGCGTGAGGGGGGCAGATTACGATCAGAGTCTCGCCACCCGATGTCTTGGCCAACCCTGACATATTGACGGTTCCCAAGGCCGAAATCGAGTGGGCCATGATGGTCAGGATGTTGTCGGCCCCCCGACTTCCACAATGCATGTTAAAAGTCCCGGTAGCGCCGACCAGCGTTACCGAGCTCTGCTCGGGCGATAACCCGCGCTCGACGTGAAGGGGATCCCAGGGGCTTTCCTCCTCATTTTCGCCCAAACACATCGTGTACTTGCCGGGCTGAGCCAGAGTGGCCTTGCTGATGAGGCCCGGCGTGGCGCCGCCTATGTTGACTAGGACAAGACGAAGAGCGCGGCCGATGGTAGCATTAGCCCGCCACCCCGGCCCCAAAGCGCCCGAGCTACAGTTTATCCCCAGCTTCTGCCGTATCGGACCATTGATTATGATCATCGGAGTGACTGGGTTGGTGGTGGCTTGCAGGCCCCCTATATTGAAATCAGGCTCCATCACCGCATCGATGGC
>JAUSEJ010001099.1 GCA_030650265.1 Dehalococcoidia bacterium
AGGGGATAATTACCAAACACAACGTCGGGGCGCCCTCACCCTGACCACCTCCCGCTACGGCGGGAGACGGGACACTGCGCTGCGACTTTTCATCTTTTGGGGCGCCCCCGAGGTGTATGGACGACTGCTCTGCAAAACGCTCCGACTCGGCGCCTGATGCAGGCGCGGCTCCCGCGAGGACTTGGAGCAGACATCTGCTCACCTCTAGGTGGCTTAGTACTCAGCATTTGCGGTAAAATAGTGCCATGACGCAACTGACGCCGGGCCGAAAGCAGTATCTAGAGATCAAGAAGCGCTACCCCGAAGCGATTCTGTTCTTCCGCATGGGCGATTTCTACGAGACCTTCGACGAGGATGCCAGGATCACCAGCCGGGAGTTGGAGATAGTGCTTACCGCGAGGGGAACGCGTGGCGAGCCCATTCCGCTGGCGGGAATCCCTTATCATGCCGCAGAGGGCTACATAGCCAAACTGATTAGCAAGGGCTATAAGGTCGCTATCTGCGAACAGACCTCTGATCCGGCTGCCTCGAAGGGGATCGTCGACCGCGACGTGGTCAGGGTTGTCACGCCAGGCACAATTGTCGAGCCCCTGCTGCTCGAGGCCAAGGTCAATAACTATTTGGTGGCGGCCGTTGTCGACAAGGACAAGGCCGGCTTAGCATATGTTGACATAACGACAGCCGAATTCGGGACGACCCAACTGCCTCTTCGCAGCCTCCAGATCGAGTTGGAGCGACTGCAGCCCACCGAGGTTCTCCTTGCCCGAAATTCCCCCCTGGCCGAGGGCGGCGTGGGTTTTCCGGCCACGCCGTTCGACGCCTGGCATTTTGACCTCGATACCGCTCGTGAAACTCTCCTCAACCACTTTCAGGTGGCCAATTTGGAGGCCTTTGGCTGTAGCAACTTGCCGCTGGCGATCAAGGCGGCGGGAGCAATCGTCCAGTATTTGGCGGAAACCCAGAAGGCGGCGTTGGGCCAGCTTTCGACGTTATCTACTTACTCCACCGATTCCTACATGGTTCTCGATCCCCAGACCAGGCGCAATCTCGAATTGGTCCAAACCAGCAGGACGGGGACGGAGCAGGGATCGCTTCTCTCGGTGATCGACCTGACGAAGACGGGCATGGGAGGGCGACTGTTCAAGCGGTGGCTGAATCAGCCTTTGCTTGACCGCAGTCTACTGGAATCCCGCCAGGGGGTGATTCAGGAGTTCTTCACCGCCAACAGCCTGCGAATGGAGACGATCTCCCTGATAGAGAAGTTATCCGACCTGGAGCGTCTGGTCAACCGGGCCTCGGCGGGATACGCCCTGCCCCGTGAATTGGTTTCGCTCCGCAAGAGCCTGGAGATCGTGCCAATCGTGAGACGGGTCCTTGAAGATAGGGTGGAGGGTGGAGGGTCGAGGGTGGTAGAGAGGGTTGAGGGTGAAGGGTTGAGGGTGGAGGGGTCCGTCTCTCAACCCTCAACCCTCAACCCTCCACCCTTCTCATCGCTCTTGAGCCAGCTCAGGCCCTGCGATGATATTGTGGCCCTAATACGGGCGGCGCTGGTCGATGATCCGCCCGCTGGCGCTTCTGAGGGTGGTTTCGTTCGTCCGGGATTCTCCGATGAACTCGATAGTCTCACGGCGGCGTCGCGGAATGCCAAGCAGTATATCGCCGGGTTGGAACGCAGTGAGAGGGAGAGGTCCGGCATCCGGTCCCTCAAGGTGGGCTACAACAAGGTCTTTGGCTACTACCTCGAGGTAAGCAATGCCAATCTTGAGGCGCCCCTACCTTTGCATCTGAGGGATCTGCCGAAAGCCGAGGGCTGCGCGACCTTGAGTGATTATCTGGAAAAAGCGTTGGGCTATCTGCGGCGGCAGACTCTGGTTGGCGGGGAGCGTTTTATTACTCCAGAATTGAAGGAGTACGAATCGCTCATTCTCAACGCTCAGGAGAAGCTCGGCGAGCTGGAACGCACGGTGTTTGGCCGGGTCTGCCAGCAGGTGGCCGCGGCGAGCGAACGCATCCTCTCGTCGGCCGCAGCCCTCGCCCAACTTGATGTCTTTACCGCTCTGGCGGAGCTAGCGGTCCGGAACCGGTACGTTCGGCCGCGTTTAACGGACGATGACGAAATACATATTGTGGCGGGGCGACATCCGGTGGTTGAACGAACATCGTTGGCAGACGGCTTCGTGGCCAACGATGTCCATCTCCGCAGCAGGGAGGCGCAGATAATCATCTTAACTGGTCCCAATATGGCCGGCAAGAGCACCTATCTTCGACAGGTAGCTCTCATTGTTCTTCTCGCCCAAATTGGCAGCTTCGTCCCGGCAGACGCGGCCGCTATCGGTCTTGTCGATCGTATTTTCACCAGGGTAGGGGCTCAGGACGACCTGGCTACCGGTCAATCGACTTTTATGGTGGAGATGGTGGAGACGGCCAACATTCTCAACCACGCCACGGTGAGGTCCCTCATCATCCTGGACGAGATCGGCCGGGGAACCAGCACCTATGATGGACTTTCCATTGCCCGGGCTGTCGTCGAGCATATTCACAATCACCCCAAGCTGGGCGCCAAAACGCTGTTTGCCACTCACTACCACGAGCTGACCGAGTTGGCCGGCCTGCTCCCCAGAGTGCGCAACTTCAACGTGGCGGTATCGGAGGAGAATGGGACGGTGGCCTTCCTCCGGAAGATCGTCCCTGGTGGCGCCGACCGGAGCTACGGCATCCATGTGGCCCAAATGGCCGGCATGCCCCGCAGCGTTGTCCGCCGGGCCGAGGAGATACTGCGGCGCTTGGAGGAAAGGCCAAGGGAGAGACAGAGCCCCAGCTCCCGGCCGAGCGTTGAATCGCCGCAGCTATCCTTCTTTCAAGAGCCGCACCCGGCTGTCAAAGATCTCGAGAACCTCGACGTCGACGCCTTGACGCCCCTCGAGGCCATTACCAAACTTTACGAGCTCAAACGGCGAGTTAGGGAAGAAGGCAAAGCGAAATAGGACTAACCGTACCCGGTGCACTGGAGGGGGTGTGAAGCATGTCTTGGCCTGCTCTCGTCCGTGTAATGCCAGCTGCCGGCCGATCCAATTTTTCAACTGGCTCTTGTAAACATACATATAATATGTTAACATTGAATAGTAGAAGCACTAGGGAGTTATATGGAATCTGTGCTGGCAGTGCCTGATAGCTCACCTCTAATTCTTTTGGGCAAATTGGAACGTGTTGATCTGCTCGCAAAGTTATACGGGACAGTTATATTGACGCCATGGGTCTGGGAAGCGTCTGTCACGGCGGGGAAGGCATTGGGGGCAAGGGATGCCGCCTTTCTGGAAAGGGTGCTATTAGACAGTCGGTTTGAGAAAGCCATACTGACGGTGGGTGAAATGGAATTTGCTCGGAGCCTTAGCGAGGAGGCGGGGATCCATTTGGGAGAGGCAGAAGTGCTGGCCATTGCCAAGAGGCGCAACGGCCTGGCCATTTTGGATGATAGAGCAGCCAGAGCCTTGGCCGTTGGCCTAGGGATTTCTCACACAGGCACCGCAGGCTTTCTCTTTGAGGCCTTCCTCCAACGGTATCTTAGTTACGTGGAACTCGTGGTACTCTTTCAGGAACTAGGGAAGGTGGCCTGGATTTCGCCAGAACTGCTGGCAGCGATCCTGCGAAAAGCCGGGGAGGTTCAGAACAGATGAAGAATGAACAAATGATAGCGTCAAGGGTACCGCTAGACCTGGTAGCTGACTTGCAGAGAATCGAAGAGGTCGAGCATGTGGACAGGTCAACGGCGGTGCGTCGATTGTTGTACGCGGCTATCCGCGAATGGAAGCTAGAATATGCGGCCAAGCGCTACGCGGAAAACCGGATCACCGTAGCGAAGGCAGCAGACGAGGCCGTCCTATCGGTGCGGGAAATGATGGAGTACCTTAGACAGAAGAAGGTGCCAATGCAATACGATCTGGAGGATTTTGAGCAGGACCTGAAGGGCATTTATGCTCGACAGGAGGAGCGCCAGCAACCTCGCAATTGACGACGCATTTCAGACAAAGTATACTCCGGGGCGGATAAGAGCTACGTTCCGGCATGAATAATACAGACCTTTTCAGTTCGGAAGGTCATCGCGCATGGGTGGGAGCTTAGTTAATCGCGGCGCCAATCCTGCGCCCGGAAGGGTCTTTCGTAAAGGCGTCCTTCCGGCGGAAGGACCCTTCGTGGGTCGAGATATGGAGTTGCGGCGCCTCGGCGAGGCGTTGAGCCTTGCAGCGGAAGGGCAGGGAGGCATCATCTTCCTTGCCGGCCAGCGTGGTATCGGGAAGACGCGCTGGCGCGCGAGGCTCTAGCCATCGCCAAAGGACGCGGCTTCACGGCGCTTGAAGGGCGGGCTTATCCCCTCGAGAATGGCCTGGCCTACGCCCCGATCCTTGACGCCTTTGGTCCACTGTTACGCAGCCTAGATCCCGACCGTCTCGCCGCGCTAATGCGCGGCTTGC
>JAUSEJ010001114.1 GCA_030650265.1 Dehalococcoidia bacterium
GTCATAGACGGACTAGAGGTCCCGACCAGGGCGTTGGAAGTTTTGGAGCAAAAAGGCAATTCTGCAGCTATGCTCCAGAACAGACGTCCAATGGAATGCTTCTTCGAGGCTTTGTCCGATGGCAAAGCAACCGTGACCGCGAATCATCACGGCTTTCGCCTCTTTTAGGGCGGAGGGCACTAGTTCGACGGTCTCCTGAGATACCACTATGAGGTTCGCCTTGATGACAGGTATGGTGCCCAGGAGATAAGAGGCTTCGAGGTCGGGTGGCGTAATGTTGTCGCACAGCAGAGATAAGGCCACGGCATGAGCGGGATGGCTGTGAATTACAGCCATGGCGTCAGATTGCTCGTAGATAGCACGGTGCACCGGAAGTTCGAAGGATGCTTGCCGGTCGGCAGGATGAGGACCGCGAATGGTTGTCTTAACCAGGTCAGTGCGCCGTAGATTGCCAAGCATACTGCCATGCACAGTAATTACCAGGCTATCGCCAATTCGCGCGCTCATATTGCCTCCGTGTGAGGTTACCAATCCACTGGTGAAGAGGTCTTTGCCGATCATTCGAAACTGGTTTATCATGGCTTCATCCGCGGGAGGGATTCATTCCCTCCCATTGTTATTGAATCGAGTATACCGGGCAGGGCGGCTGGTGTCAACGAAATGTGATATGTTAGTGAACGGGAAAGGTGCAGCAGCGACCGTGAGGGTCAGAAGATGAAAGACAGGTTGCGAGTGCTGATCGCGGACGACGAGGGGATTCAATTGCTGAGCCTGAGAGCGCAGTTGGAGCACCTGGAACATGAAGTGGTGGGTGTGGCCTCCGATGGGCAGGCGGCCGTGGATCTGGCGCTTCGACTCAAGCCCGACCTCGTAATCATGGATATCAAAATGCCGCGATTGGACGGCATCGATGCTGCCAGGGCTATCAACAGTGAGAGGCCGGTTCCCATTGTTTTGGTCACGGCCTATAGTGAAAAACAACTGGCGGCGCGCGCCGCAGACGCCGGCATCTTCGCCTATCTAATCAAGCCAGTATCGGAGGCGGACCTCCTCCCGGCAATCATTTTGGCTACCTCTCGATTTGACGAGTTTCAACTTCTGAAGAAAGGCATTGAGGACCTCAAGGAGGCTCTTGAGGCCCGGAAGCTGGTGGAGCAGGCCAAGGGAATACTCATGGAACGGCGCAGCTACAGCGAGCATGAAGCCTTTCGGATGATGCAAACTCGTAGCCAGCACGAGAACAAGAAACTGGTTGAGATAGCCAAAGCGATTATTCTTGCGGACAAGATGCTTTAGGGCTATCAGCCATCAGCGTCTTGAAAAATAGCCCTTGGTCCAGTAGCTATGAGCTGACCGCTGACGGCTGATAGTTCCCTGCTATTTAACCTCTTGGTATTTCCCCCAGAACACGCAGGCCCACAAGGCGTTCGACCTCCGATGTGTCGCGAATAGACGTGTCGAGATAGTCGAGCAGAAAAATGATCGCCAACCCGGCTATGAAGCCGAGAACGACCCTAAGCGCCGTGTCAGCGGAATTGCGAATGACGTTAACTTGCGAAGTCACCGCCGGGGGATCGATCAGATTTACGCCAGCCTTGTCGTAGCCTAACTGAGCGAAATACGTGCTGGCGTTGTTTTGAAGCACTTTCAGTGATGCCTGCGCGACTTTTAGAACATGATCAGGGTTATCACCGCTGAAGGAAACGATCATTACGCGATGGGTCTTCGCCGTATTCCTCCTGCCGCTGATGCTGCCGACGTCAAAGGTCGCGTCTTTGAGTTCCTTCTTGACATCTGCGGCAGAGGCGTCGCTCTTCACCAATTCTGACAGGTCGTCGAGCAGGTATTCGGAGCTGACCCAGGTGTAGTATCGGTCGAAAGTGAAGAAATTCCCGTTGCTAGTCTCGGGAGGAACGCCCACTAAGAAACGCATCGATGCCACATAGCTGGTTTCTGGCTTGGGGGTGAGGGCGATGCTGGAGATACCAACTAATATCGTAATAACGACCGGAATCCAAATCCGTCTCCAGATTATCTGAAAATACTGCCGAAGTTCCATTTTTCCTCCTACAAACCTTTCCTGTATTCGACCAGAATTCCTCCCGCCCAGTCAGGCGGTAGGACCAGGTCGCCGATTTCCATGGCAAAAGTGATGACGAGATTGGCCAGGTTTTCGACTGCCTTGGACCGCATCAGCGCCTCACAGACTGTTACAGCGGCTGAGAGCAACCATGCCCTTTGCCTGTACTCGTTATCAAAATACTGGACGATGCGATTGACATAAACCAGGCCCCGGTAACAAGGGATTTCCTTAACCGGCACGAAGCCATGGCGGCGAAAGCGAGCAGCGATATCGCTGGCCCTCTCCAGGCCGATATGGCCCTCAGGGCCGGTAATGTATTTCTCGTACAGTCCCGGGAACCTTTTCGCGTAGCGATTGAGCGGGTCCTGTCCGTCAGCCTCCGAGTAATGGAGCGTTCTCCCGCCCTTCTTGAGAACCCGGAGGATCTCCGAAAGGACGCGATCCTTGGCTTCGATAGGCACATGTCCCAGCACGTCGCTGCTAACGACAAGGTCGAAACTCCCGTCCGGGAAGGGTAATTCACCGAGGTCGGCGGCGGCTACCCGATAGTTGATGGATCTGGCCGCTGCCAAAGACGACCGGGAAACGTCTATACCTACGACCTCACGCGACAGAGCGAACACGCTCCAGCCACCCCCGCAACCCAGATCGAGGAGAAGCCCCTCGTCTCCGGACAGTCTCTGCATAAAGAATCGTTGCTTCTTTATAAGCCAATTGCGAAGCGTGCCTCCCGAAGTGTCCGGCTCTGTCCATTTGCCCTCATAGAATGCATCTGGCTCGCAGAATACCGGTATGTCGTCGATCACGGGAAATTGCTCCGAACAAGAGCTACAGATAAGACCGTCGACTCCGGCGCTCAGCTCAGCGTGGCAATCTGGGCAAACAAAGATCATGAAGAGGCCTTTTGCATAAGCACCTGAACACAGGGCCACCCTTACGCCCTTGAGCTCGAACCACCGAGTTAAGACATGATAACACAGGAGCGCTATTGTCGACAAGAATCAAGGCATGCTACAATGAAACAGCTTAAGCTGATTGGAGAAGTAGTGTCGCTTTCACTCGTATATCTCAAGGATGGGAATCCGTCCGAAGAAGAAGATCGCCAAAAGATCGACTTGTTGGTCAAACAGACTGATGCGGTGTTCTGGCTCGACTTATCATCTCCCACCGCCGAGGAACTCGACTGGCTGGAGCAGACTTTCAGCTTCCACCCTTTGACAATCGAGGATCTCAAGAGCGAAAACCCGAGGCCGAAGTTGGAGGATTATCCCGGTTATGTCTTTATGGTCGGCCACAGTGCCCTGATCCAGGGGGCCGTGCTTGAATTGACGGAGGTTCACTTCTTTGTCGCCAAGCAGTACATCATTACCTCTCATGCCGACGCCTTGGAACAACACGAGAGCTTCCGGCACGACTTTGAAGGCAAATCTTCATGGCTCAGGCGCGGCACGGATTTCTGCCTCTACAGGCTGATCAATGACCTGGCGAAAGGATACCTTGCAGTAGTGGACGGCATCGACGATGAGTTGGATGAACTTCAGAACGCGATTCTCGCCGGAACTGGTCTAAATAGAATCGACCCAATAATCAACATCAGGCGTCAATTGGCGACGCTGCGCCGTATTGTCAGCCCGACGCGTGAGATCGCCAACGAACTTAGTCTCCACTCGTATCCCTTTATCCAAGAGGACACCACAATATATTATCGCGACGTCCACAATCTGCTGGTAACCATCTTTGATATGGCTGAGACGCAGAGGGATGTCGCCTCCAATATCCTCGATGCTCATCTTATGGTGGTTTCAAATCGCTTGAACGATATCATGAAGCGGCTCACCGTCTTTGCCTCCATCTTTCTGCCAGTCAGCTTCTTCGCTGCCATCGGTGGGATGAATTTCACGGCGTTGCCATTTGACAGTCCCTTCTTTTTTGCCGCCATGATGGTAGGTCTTATCGTCGTACCTGTCCTCATGCTGATTTGGTTCAGAAAAGAAGGCTGGTTTTAGGTAGCTACCAGCTATCAGTTGCTCGCTGGTTGGCGAGAACGGGCATTTCTAGGCTATACTTTCTGTATGTATGATGTAGCAGTAATAGGCGGGGGCCACGCCGGGTGTGAGGCGGCCTTGGCGGCCGTGCGCATGGGCTGTAGAACTCTCCTCCTAACGATGAATCTGGATACAGTGGCTTTGATGCCCTGCAATCCTTCAATCGGCGGTCCGGCCAAAGGGCATCTGGTTCGTGAGATCGACGCCCTCGGCGGTGAGATGGCGAAGACCATCGACCGCACGTTTATCCAGATTAGAATGCTTAACACCGGCAAAGGTCCTGCGGTGCAGGCCTTGCGAGCGCAGGCTGACAAGAGACTCTATAGCCTGTGCATGCGGCGCGTGCTCGAAAGCCGGCCCGGTCTTGATATCAAGCAAGATATGGTGGAATCGGTTGTAGTCGAGCAGATGACGGACGGACGGAAGACGCTCGTACTCTCCACCAATTCGGGTAGAGTCTTTCGCGTGCGGACAGCAGTCATGACCACCGGCACGTTTCTCGCGGGCAGGATCATCGTGGGGGACAGGACCTATCAGGCGGGAAGAGCCGGGGAGTTTCCCGCCACGGGGCTATCCGGCAGCCTCAAGTTGCTGGGCTTCAAGCTCGGTCGCCTGAAGACCGGAACGCCGCCGAGGGTGGATGCCCGGACCATCGATTTTGGCCAGACAGAGATCCAGCCCGGAAGCGACTACCCGCTCTATTTCAGTTTGTCTTCGTACCGGTTTAGTAAAAAACGTGGCGATGAGGCGATTAGCGCGTCTTTCTCAGTGCCTCCCAATCCCGTCTACCCCGATTCTAGCCGGAACTCCTGGCGGCCCCAATTGCCGTGCTATCTGGTGCATACGAACCAGAGAACGCACGAGACTATCCGGGCCAACCTCCATCGCTCTCCCTTGTTCAATGGCTTGATTCAGGGCATTGGACCCCGCTATTGTCCCTCTATCGAGGACAAGGTGGTCAGGTTTGCCGACAAAGCCAGCCATAGCCTTTTTCTGGAACCGGAAGGCTGGGATACGAACGAGGTTTACGTTCAGGGAGCGAACACTAGCTTGCCAGAGGACGTCCAGTTGG
>JAUSEJ010001120.1 GCA_030650265.1 Dehalococcoidia bacterium
AGGCGCCGAGCGTCTTGTCGAGGTCTACGTCGACGCGCCCCTGGACGTCTGTGAGGCCCGCGACCCCAAGGGACTTTACCGGCGCGCCCGCGCCGGCGATCTCCCGGCCTTTACCGGCGTTTCGGCGCCTTATGAGCCACCAAGACAGCCAGACCTGCACATCCCTACCGCGGAGATATCACTCGAGCCAGCCGTCAATCTACTCCTCGCAGCACTGGAGGGACGTGAAGACCCACCAACGCGATTTTGATCTAACTGGCTATTGGCTTAATGTTTGCTTGACAATCATGCGATCATGGCCTAAAATACAAGTGGTGGGTCGAGTGCTAACTGGCTCGCTGCAAATTGTGCTGTTCGCTCGGTGCCGTTTGGCAGTCGCCCTCCAATCGCCCCATGTGGGTGGCGGAAAGGCTCCAAACAGTCAGTCATCATTCCGACTAAATGGTTGGAGGCTGCCCCCGACATCATGCTTTGGCTGCGACCTGACCAAACCTTCTCCGATAGACATTTCGGACCGGCGACCAGTCCCCCTGAAACAAACGTCGGCCACTTCGTCCAACTCGTGTCGTAAAGTGATAGAGTCGGGAGACTCGATCGGGCAACCATGCCTGGTCTAGACGGCGCAGAGGAGCGGACATCAGAGTAGAGATCAGCCAATTCGGTACGCTTTGCGACTGAAACAGGGCAAACAACCCATTGATATATGTTCGTTTCGGCACCGTAAAGTTCTTACGATATATTTGAGTGAGGTTATCTGTTATTAGCCCCTCACTTCTGGCGCGCTCGTAAAGCTCGGTGCCCGGGTAGAATGTCAGGGAAAACAACGCGAGACGGAAAGGTCTCGGCACTCGCAGCAACATGCGTAATGTCTCCATCTGATCTTCTTCGGTCTCCCATGGATTATCGCCAATAAGTTGATACAGGGGCGGCCCGATTCGGTTCGAAGACCGGTGCAGCACCTCGAAGGCCTGGGTCATCTGAAGAGACGTACAGGAGCGCCGGTAGATGTCGCGCATGACCCTCATGCTTCCGGTCTGGATACCGACGGTCGGCGAATCCAGCCCCGCGTCTGCCAACAGACCGATTTTCTCGTCGTCAATCGTCGAAGGATGGAAATTAAAGACGGTGAAAGGCAGTCCAATCGCCTCTTTGTAGGCGCTGGAGAACTCGCGCACATGCTCCGAATCATCCAGAAAGAGGTCATCTAAGATTAGGATTCGCTGGATCTCTGGAAAACGCGTTACGGCTTGCCTGAGCTCGCCGATGAAATTGGGCAAGCTGCGGCGACGAACTCGCCAGTGCTTGCCGTAGGCGCTGCCACGTCCGCTGTTGAAGCAGTAGGCGCACCGATAGGAGCAGCCCCGGGACATAACGGTTCGATACGGGATAGCTGAGCTGGCAGACGGATCCATTTGAGTCAGATGGAGAAACAAATTCCTGGTCATGGGTTGAATCCGACCGAGATGCAAAATGAACTCTGAGTCAAAGTCATAGTCGGGGTAGGGATAAGAGTCGAGATCGAGTGTTGGCGGGCGCAAGGGGGTGCGAACCACTTCGCCATCGCGTCTGAACCAAACATTGGGGATGCCGGCGGACCCCTGACCGTCGGCCACATTAATAACCAGCTCAGGCAACGCCTCTTCGCCTTCGCCGACGCAGACAAAGTCGGCATAATCCAGGCATTCTTCCGGGCAAACTGTAGGGTGAATACCGCCCCAGACAATAGGCGCTTTGGTGGAGCGGCGGAGACTGCGAGTGATCTGAATGGCTTTGTCGAAACTGCTGCTCATTAGAGAGACGCCGATTAGATCGCTGTCTTGAGTCAGGTCAGATAACTGGCCCAGCGCCGATTCCGGATAGGTTTGCTGGAAACGACTCGGATTTAGCGGCAAACCTTCGTCCCAATGGGGGAGCAACACCAATTGACACTGGATGCCCGCGCGCTTGACCACCGCCGATAGTACGC
>JAUSEJ010000006.1 GCA_030650265.1 Dehalococcoidia bacterium
CAAAATCAGCCGGCGTGGTCAGGCAAAAGACATCGTCCGCCACGCTGCGCAACGCGCTGCAGGCCTCTTGGGAGGCCACAGGCGTTGCGACTGTGATCCGATTGGCACCCTTTTGTCTGGCGCTAAGCACTGCTGCTTCAATCGACGATCCTGTAGCGATACCGTCGTCGACGATGGCGACTGAGCAGCCGTTGATGTCGAGAGGCTGGTGGTTTCCACGGTAATTCTTTTCGTCGGCCTTTGCCTCGGCGGTACGGCCTTCCGTTTCGGCCGCCAGGTACTTTTCACTCACACCAAGCTGGCGTATGATACTGTTGCGCAACACTTTGCCGCCGTTGGATGAAACTGCACCGATCGCGAGTTCCGGGTTGTTAGGCGCACGGAGTTTCTTGATAACGATGGCGTCAAGGGGGATGTGCATGGCGGACGCGACCTCGAAAGCGACTGGTACGCCGCCCCTGGTCAGTCCAAGTATCGCATGGAAATTATCAGCCTGGGTAATAAGTGCTTCTGCCAATTCCTTGCCCGCTGACCGGCGATCGTCAAATACCTTTTCCCCATGTGGCAGCGATTGATGCATGAAACGACCCTCCCGGTAGTCGATTTGCGGCTAATTTAAACTTCGTGAATCAGTCTGTCATCACTCACTTCGGCGGGCGGACGACCAATACCGCCGTGTCCCCTGCATATAGCACCTTCTCGGTGACTGAGCCGTAGACGAACTCGGCTATTCCGGATTGGCCGTGAGTCGACAGTGCGATAAGGTCGATCTGATTCGCTGCCGCGTAAGACAGTATCTCGCCGGCCGGAAATCCAGAAGCAACCTCCTGAGACACCGATATTCCCTTGTCGCTGAGTTGGCCTGCCATCTTGTCCAGGTATTCCATGTGCGACAACAAATTCTTCCCTTGCTGGCTGGACGATGTAGTCGGAAGGTAGGCATACTCAACCCCGGGGGCGATAAGCCAGGGCCTCGACTGAGGTTCGACGTGGAAAAGCACGAGGGATGCGCCCAGCAACCTGGCCAGTTCCACAGCATAGGGGACTGCAGTTGCCCCTGCATCAGAGGTATCGAGTGGCACCAATATCCTCTTTATCCGCTTGTCCTGGGGAGACGCGGGTTTACCTGCTTTGGCAATCAATATCGGGATTGTTGTTTTCTGCAACACCCGTGAGGCGACAGATCCCAATGGCCAGGGGCCGTGGCCCGACCGGCCTCGCCGGGCGAGCGTTACAAGGCCAACGGCTTCCACTCGTGCTATAGCCAGGATTTCCTGTGCCGCTTTTCCGGTAACCATCCTCGCAGTGGCACCACGACCCGTGTAGCCTATTCTCTTCAGATCTGCCTCCAAGAGCGAGAGCGTGCGGTCAAGATACTGCTGGTACAATGGGAACGCCTGGGAAGTATCGGCAACTCCGGCAATGATGATATCGGCTGATGCGGCCGCAGCTATCTCGGTCGCATAGGCGATTGCCGTCTCTGCTTCGCCGGATCCGTCTAAGGGAACAAGTAGCTTGTGGAACATGGGACCTCCCCGACAAGGATTTTGCGTGCCAAGATGATGTTCCTGCCTTTAGTTTCAGTATAACATCTGAAGATCTTGCCCGAAACCGGGCGAAGCCAGGTGTTCCGGCTGCGTGATACAATGTCCCTTGATTCAAGCGAAGACAATTCTGTTTAGTCGCTTGTTAGATGGACCAGTTCTTTGGAAAGAGAAGTTGCCGCTATGAAAATGATGAAGAAGATAGGTGTTCTCACCAGCGGCGGCGACGCCCCGGGAATGAATGCCGCTATCAGAGCAGTAGTACGGACGGCCGTAGGTCGTGGGTGTGAGGTTGCAGGCATCCGCCAGGGATATGCCGGGTTGATTGCCGGCGACTTAATCCCAATGGGAGCGCGTAGCGTTGGAGGAATAATACAACGCGGAGGCACCATACTTGGCAGTTCTCGCAGTCCAGAGTTCAAGACGCCTGAGGGTCGGAACGAGGCTAGGGACGCGCTTCGGAGAAACGGTGTTGATGCTCTAGTAGTTGTTGGCGGCAACGGTTCGCAATCTGGAGCCTGCGAATTGTCCCGAATGGGGGTCGCGGTAGTAGGCATTGCATCTACAATAGATAACGACCTGTATGGTTCCGACGTGTGTCTAGGCGTTGACACCGCAATGAACGTTGCTCTTGAGGCAATAGATAGGCTGAAAGTGACAGCTTCGTCTCATCACAGGGCTTTCGTCATTGAAGTAATGGGTCGCGAATGCGGCTACCTTGCTTTAATGGCGGGCATCGCTGGCGGCGCAGAAGTGATCGTAATCCCCGAGGTAGAGGTCGACCCTGAGGAGATAGCGGGGGAGTTGCAGTCGACATATGAAAGAGGAAAACCTCATGCCATGATAGTAGTCGCCGAAGGTTGCAGGTACAACGCCGAACGGTTGGTGCATTACTTCAAAGAACACAAGGAAAGGCTTGGGTTTGAACTGAGGGTCACGATTCTGGGGCATGTTCAACGGGGCGGGTCGCCGGGGGCACAGGACCGTCTGCTGGGATCTCAAATGGGTGTTGATGCGGTTGAACGGCTCGCGGCCGGCGAGCACGGTGTTCTCATAGGGTTACGCAATGGCATCATATCCGCCACACCTTTGGAAGAGGTTGTCGCCAACAAGAAGCCGCTTGACACTGGTCTGCTGAAACTGGCGCGGCTACTTTCCAGGTAGGCGCTTAGTTCCCCATATCGGGCCGCTAAACTCCGACCATGTTTACCGACAGGTAACCCCCCAATTGCCTAGCCTTTTCGTATACAAGTTGGGCGGTTGCCACGTCCTCGAGGGCTACTCCGGTGGAGTCGAATATGGTCACCAATTCCGGGACCCTAGGGAGGGACTTCTGGCCTGACACTAGTTCCCCC
>JAUSEJ010000021.1 GCA_030650265.1 Dehalococcoidia bacterium
GTACAGCGCGACGTAGTCAAGAAGCTCGACGCTGTTTTTCAACAGGGCTTGAAATGTTTTGTCGTCAGTTCTGTCGTCAAACTCTTGATGAGACATGGTAGTGGGGGACACAGGGCAAAAAAGAAGCCCCAAGTGGGGCCAAACTGACTATTCAGAGGGATAAATTGGTACGCCCAGAGGGATTCGAACCCCCGACACCCAGTTCCGAAGACTGGCGCTCTAATCCGCTGAGCTATGGGCGCAAGTGAGGTTAATGGGGTGAGCGACGGGATTTGAACCCGCGACCTCCAGGGCCACAACCTGGCGCTCCGCCGATTGAGCTACGCCCACCATAGATACTCGTGGTACGCCTGGAGGGACTCGAACCCCCGGCCAGTTGCTTAGAAGGCAACTGCTCTTTCCACCTGAGCTACAGGCGCCTGCCGTCCGGCGCTGGCACATGGACCAAAGCGACCACGACAAGCTCATTATAACTTGACGCTGGCCACCGTGTCAAGGCAAAAACAGACTTGCGAAATGTCTGCGGCATGTGCTATGATAAGCCAGTCGTGCTCGTGAGGGCAGATTACTGAGGAAGTCGAAGGAGATACGTTATTGTCTGGCAAATGCGATGTCTGCGAGAAGATCCCCCAGTGGGGCCATAACGTGAGTCACTCGGTTAGACGGACCAACAGGTCCTTCAAGCCCAACGTTCACAAATCGACGGTTCTGGTTGATGGCCAGCCTCTGAGGCTGAATATCTGCACCCAGTGCATGCGCACTCTCCAGAAGACCAAGGGTCGCTAGGCCTTGCGCCTGGCCCCCCAGGTCTTGACTCGTCTTAGAGCCCCTCGACACTTGCCCTTATCCTGGCGATGGCCGAGGCGACGCTCTCTTTCTTATTAAAGACAGCAGAGCCCGCAACCAGCACATTGGCGCCCGCTTTCACCACAAGCGGTGCCGTTTGATCGCCTACCCCGCCATCAACTTCTAACTCAGCCTTCAGCCCTCTTTCGTCCAGCATTTGCCGCAGGCGAGCGATCTTGCCCACGACGCTGGCGATAAAGGATTGGCCGCCGAAGCCGGGATTGACGGTCATCACGAGCACCAGATCGATATCGGGGAGAATCTCCTCGATTGAGGCGATTG
>JAUSEJ010000024.1 GCA_030650265.1 Dehalococcoidia bacterium
CTCAGTTTCAGGGCGTATTCGGCGGCGGCCTTGATGGCTTCGATCATGCTGACGGGACTGGCGATGCCACGGCCGGCGATGTTGAAGGCGGTGCCGTGGTCGACCGAGCTGCGGAGGAAGGGCAGGCCGGCGGTGATGGAGACGGTGCGCTCGAAGTCCAGGGTCTTGGCGGCGATGTGGCCCTGGTCGTGGTAGAGGGAGAGGACGGCGTCAAACTGGCCGGTCTTGGCCATGTGAAAGACGGCGTCGGCCGGCACCGGGCCAAAGACGTTGATCCCCCGGGCGCAAGCGTCGATGATGGCGGGTGCAATGTGGACGATCTCCTCGTCGCCGAACATGCCACCCTCGCCGGCGTGGGGGTTCAGGGCGGCCACGGCAATGCGGGCCTGAACCATGCCAAAGCGCTGCAAGGCGGCGTCGACCTGAACCAGTCCCTCGAGAACCCCCTTTCGGGTGATCTGGGTGCAGGCGGTGGCAAGCGATACGTGGCGCGTGAGGAAGAAGATGCGCAGGTTGCCGACCACGAAGATGGTCAGCGGGTAGGGGCTGTTGGTCAGGGCCGCCAGGGCTTCGGTATGGTCGAGGTAGGGGACGCCTCCCGCCCGGAGCGCTTCCTTGTTTATAGGGGCGGTGGCGATGGCTTCCACCTCTCCGCTCATGGCGAGGTCGGTGGCGCGACGAAGATAGTCATAGGCCGCTTTACCGGCGAGCGCCTGGATTTGACCGGGCTGTATCGAACCGGCGGTCGTACTTCCGGTATCCATGAGGTCGATCCGGCCGGGCTGGTATTGCCCTTCGTCGGGATGGGTTACGCTGACGATTGCTAGAGACAGCCCGCAGGTTTCCCGGGCCTGCTCGAGGATCCAGCGGTCGCCGATAACCAGTGAACGCGCCGCTTGATTTGTCTCAGGGTCGGCCATTGCTTTGACGACTATTTCGGGGCCGATGCCCGCCGGATCGCCGATGGTCACGGCAACTAGTGGTCGATTATCATTACTACTCAACTTTATCGCCTTCCCGCGGACTAGTGGTCCGCCCCACCGATTCTGCCCACTTGGGGTCGAAGTTTATGATGCTCAATGAAAGATCGGGTACCGTCGCAAGGGGCACGGTGTCAACGGATGGGGTAACGGATAAACGGATGTGGACAGATCGGCTATCCGTTTATCCGTTGAATATCCGTTGACGCCGTTTCCAATTCGCTCATACCCGATGTTTTCGTTGAACACCATTTATCGTGCCGCTAACTGATGCAGGCCCACATAGCGGAAATACCACCTAGGATCACAGCAATGTCGATAGTTCTCAAAAAACGTAGCGTTCTTCCAGGCTTCGGTCTGACGATGGGGTTCACCATCCTCTACCTTAGCCTTGTCGTCCTGATCCCGCTATCGACGATCTTTCTCAAGACGGCCTCGCTAGATTGGGACCAGTTTTGGCGTACTGTCACCGCTCCTCGCGTGCTTGCCTCGTACCGACTTAGCTTCGGCGCTTCCTTTGTTGCTGCTTCAGTCAATGCGCTGTTTGGCCTACTTTTGGCTTGGGTGCTAGTACGCTACAGGTTTCCTGGGAGGCGGATTGTCGATGGGTTGATCGACCTACCTTTTGCCCTACCGACCGCCGTCGCGGGAATATCTCTCACTGCAGCATACGCCGGCAACGGTTGGATCGGGCATCTTCTGGAAATGGCCGGAATCAAGGCGGCTTTCACGCCGCTTGGAGTGATCGTCGCGCTCACCTTCATTGGGTTGCCCTTCGTCGTGAGGACCATCCAACCCGTGCTTCAAGACGTGGACGCGGAGATCGAGGAAGCTGCCACCACTCTGGGCGCGAGACGGTGGCATATCTTCTCCAAGATTATCCTACCCACCATCTTGCCGGCGTTGATCACGGGCTTCGCCCTTTCTTTTTCGCGTGCACTTGGCGAATACGGCTCCGTTATCTTCATTGCAGGCAACATGCCCATGAGTACGGAAATCACGCCGTTGCTAATTATGACCAAATTAGAGCAATTTGACTACAGCGGCGCTACGGCCATCGCCACGGTTATGCTGATCGCCTCTTTTGTATTGTTGCTCATCATTAACCTGCTCCAGTGGTGGAGTCGTAAGCGTCACGGATTGTCATGACAGCGGAGGTCGCCAGGCTTGTCCACCAGTATCATGCTTAGCGCAAAGGAAATTGCCGACGCCAGACCGGTAACGATGACCGAGCCAGCCATCATACGTTGGGCACTCGTCGTCGTTGCCCTGCTGTTCGTCGGCCTTTTCCTCGTCGTACCACTGGCGGTGGTGTTCACAGAAGCCCTGAAAAAGGGCACGGCGGTTTATTGGTCAGCAATTCAGACACCCGATGCGTTGTCGGCCGTTCGTCTCACCCTGTTGACCGCCGTTATTGCCGTCCCCCTCAATTTGCTTTTCGGCGTGGCCGCCGCCTGGGCAATTACCAAATTCGATTTCGTCGGCAAGAACCTGTTGATCACGCTCATAGATCTTCCCTTTGCCATATCGCCGGTAATTGCCGGGCTCATTTTCGTCCTGTTCTTCGGCTCGCAGGGCCTTCTGGGTGCATGGCTCGTCGCCAACGATATCAAAATCGTGTTCGCCGTTCCTGGCATCGTGCTCGCGACGATCTTCGTAACCTTTCCTTTCGCCGCTCGCGAGTTGATTCCTCTTATGCAGGCTCAAGGTACCGAGGAAGAGGAGGCTGCCCTATCGTTGGGGGCGAGTGGCTGGCAGACCTTCCTCCGCGTCACTCTGCCAAACATCAAGTGGGGTCTGCTATACGGCGTGATCTTGACAAACGCGCGCGCCATGAGCGAGTTTGGCGCTGTATCGGTGGTTTCTGGGCACATTCGCGGGGAGACCATCACCATGCCGCTTCAAGTAGAGATTCTTTACAACGAGTACAGCTTTGCTGCATCCTTCGCAGTGTCTTCACTGCTAACCTTGCTTGCCCTGATAACTCTAGCCGCAAAGAGGCTGATCGAGTGGAAGACCGAGCAGCAACTGTTCGCCAGCGAGAGTCATACCGGTGGAGGACAAGCAGTTTGAGCATAGAAGTTCGCGGCATCACCAAGACCTTCGGTGCATTCACTGCTCTTCGCGACATCAGTTTGGAGATACCTACTGGCGAATTGGTGGCGCTTCTGGGGCCTTCCGGCTCGGGCAAAACCACACTGTTGCGGATCATCGCCGGTCTGGAGATCGCCGATAGGGGGTCGATTTTGTTTGACGGCGAGAATGCGACAAATCGTCGCGCTAGCGACCGGCGGGTTGGCTTCGTGTTTCAGCACTACGCCCTCTTCCGCCATATGACCGTCTTCGACAATATTGCGTTCGGTCTTCAGGTGCAGCCACGCAAGGTGCTTCCTTCCAGGGCCGAAATCAAAGACAAGGTTCACGAACTCCTCAAACTCGTTCATCTGGAGGGATTGGCGCCGCGTTACCCTTCCCAACTCTCGGGAGGTCAACGCCAGCGCATCGCCCTCGCCAGGGCCTTGGCCGTGGAGCCCAGGGTCTTGCTACTCGACGAGCCTTTCGGCGCCCT
>JAUSEJ010000032.1 GCA_030650265.1 Dehalococcoidia bacterium
AATAGTCAATTATGGTGGATTGAAGACAAACGCAAAGGCTCAGGTACTGGAGACCTTGCATGGTAGGCCCATTCCAAGGCTATATGCTGCCGGTCAGACTACGGGTGGCCGTCTCGGAGCGTTCTATCCCGGGCCGGGCAGCGCCCTGGCGGACTGTTTCGTGTTCGGGCGTATCGCCGGCCAGAACGCTGCTGCAGAAAGACCGTGGGAATGAGACGCCAGTCGCGTCTCGACTGGTGAAGGCTTTCCGCCAGAAAGCATATCGGCGATGAGGCTTGTGAGAGCCTCCGAGGATGACAACAGGAATGGCGCTTGCGATCGGTGACGTAGGAGTGCGCAAGGCGCTCCAACTGGCTATGGACAGCAAAGAGATTGCCGACAAGCTATTTCGCGGATACGGCAGGACCTATACCCTGAACGTTGTGATCCCGACCGCCTTCTTCTATGAGCCAAACCAAATAAGAGTTGACCCATTTGACTCTGCATGGGCGAGGAAGCTACTCGCCGAGGCGGGATATCCCAACGGATTCAAGGCGAGGATCTAGGACATAGGAGGCGGAGGCCTTCTCGGCACCATCGATGCAGCCATAGCGAGCTACTGGCCATCCCCCTAAGTCTCCTGGTGATGGGAGTCATGGGTTTTGCCTCTTCAGTTGGGCTGGGGTAGCTTTGGTATGCCCAGACAAGGCAAGACTGACCAAAGTTTACGAGTTTGACGAGCTTGGAGATCATCGAGAGCACATGCTTTCCTTCATAAGCGAATCGGGCCGCTATTTGTAGGCATGGAGGTAACTCCGGGGCCAAGAGAGCCACTGAAAGTGCCGCCGGCCTTCGACATGGCCCGTGCTATGGAACAAGCACTGCGTGCTACCAAAGTAGGCAAGGCACACTCATCCCGAGTGAACGCCTGCTATCTGTTTCATTCCGCAACAAACCTTGTCATCGAAACCGCGTCTTTCTGCCCTCTCGACCGATACGTTAACCGCGCTGGAAACCCGCCTGCCTCAGAATGAGGCGGATCTCGGCGCTCCGT
>JAUSEJ010000033.1 GCA_030650265.1 Dehalococcoidia bacterium
AGATTTACCTGCGGACAAACATCACATTTTCGATGCAATCGCCGCCGATCAGCAAGGAGTAAGGCTACCGTTTTCATTGTTGCTGAACAGCCCCGAGATGGCCGGGCGAATGTCTCCCCTGAGAAAGTACCTGTTCTATGAGAACAGCCTCCCGCCATTGGTCAAAAACATGGCGATCCTCATGGCCGCACGGGAGTCCGATTCCCGGTTCGTCTGGTCGAACGCCGCGGTATGGTGTCGCGAGTCAGGAGCCCGGGAGGAAGTGATCGATGTCGTCGGCAATCGCCTTGCCCTCGATTTGCTCACGGAAGAAGAAGCCCTGATCGTAAGATTCGGACGGGAGATGCTTTGCGACCACAGGGTATCCGACGCTACTTACGATGCTGCAAGAGCTCGGTTCGGGGACCATTTGCTGACCGATCTAACTGTCACGTTCGGCTTCTACACTATGATTGGTCATCTAATGAACACTTGGGACATAGATCCGCGTCCGGATCGACCAATGCTGCCCTGATTCTGTATAGGAGCAGTGTTCTATGATAGTCGACGTTCACCATCACCTCATCCCAACCATCTATGACGAAAACGTTATAGGCGCCCAAGCCGAGGCTTACTTCAACGCTTTCGGCGGCGGAGCCAGGTCAGAAAAGACTGGCGTTCCCCTAGCCGAGGTCAAGAGACGGATGCAAGCTCACGCCCCAGATCCTGATGGTGAGAAGCTGTTCCAGCGTATGTCTTTGGCCGGTATTGACATCACTATCATCTGTGTTACCGACAACATCCGCAATGTGCCGGCCGATAGCGACATTATGTCTATCAACAGGAACTGGGCCCAGTTTGCCGACCGCAGCAAGGGTAGAGTGATCGCCCTTGCTGGCATCGACCCGCGCCGCAAGGATGCCCCGGATCTCTATCGCCGTTGCATCGAAGAATTCGGTATGGGAGGCCTGAAGTGGCATCCCGATTTTGGCCACTTTCCCAACGACGACGACGCTTACAAGGTGTTGAAAGTGGCCGAGCAACTGGGTAAGCCGTTGCTTACCCACACCGGTCCGCTGCCAAAATTCTATCCTGGCACTCACTGGCGTTCCAAATATGCGGACGTGCGACTACTCGACGAAGTAGCTCAGGATTTCCCAGGCCTCAAGATCATCGCGGCGCATATGGGCCGTTTCGATTGGCCGCAGTGGGCCCAACTGGCCCATTATCGCCCGAACCTCTACGGTGATTT
>JAUSEJ010000731.1 GCA_030650265.1 Dehalococcoidia bacterium
CAGCACTCAGCACTGCCCAGTCCTCCCCACCTCATAAACCTCATAAACTTCATAAACCTCATAAACCTCCCCTTGACATCCCTCCTCCCCTGTTATACAATCATTAGCGCTCCAGGGCAACGAGCGCCAATCGTCCCCGGAGCGAAGATTTCAATCACAACAATCTAACTGGAGGTGAATCAAACGCTATGATTAAGCCGCTCGGCGACAAAGTAGTTGTAAAGCCGGCAGAGGAGGAGGAGAAGACCCTTGGCGGCATCATTCTCCCCGACACGGCCAAACAGAGGCCGCAGGTGGGCACGGTAATAGCCATCGGTCCGGGACGCGTCCTGGATGATGGAAGCCGCGCCCCCATGTCCGTCAAGCCCAAACAGCAGGTCGTATTCTCCAAATACGGCGGGACCGAGATAAAATTCGAAGGTGAGGACTACGTCATCCTCGACGAAGATTCGATTTACGCAATAAAAGAATAGCCAAAGGAGGGATATTAACTAATGGCAGCCAAGCAGTTGCTCTATAATGAAGAAGCGCGGCACGCCCTGGAGCGTGGAGCTCGTGCGGTCGCGGCCGCCGTCAAGGTCACGCTGGGCCCCAAAGGCCGCAACGTGGTACTTCACAAGAAGTGGGGATCCCCCACCATCACCAAAGACGGAGTCACCGTAGCCAAGGAAATCGAACTCGAAGATCCCTATGAAAACATGGGCGCCCAGCTAGTGCGCGAAGTGGCCTCAAAGACCAACGACGTGGCGGGTGATGGCACCACCACGGCGACGGTTTTGGCCGAAGCAATCGTAAAGGAAGGCCTGAGATATGTTACCGCCGGCGGCAACCCGATTGCCGTCAAACGCGGCATCGATCTGGCCGTTATGAAGGCCGTCGAAGAGATCAAGAAGCTCAGCATTCCCGTGGCCGACAAAGACGACGTGGCGCACGTGGCCTCCATTGCCGGCAACGACAAAGAGATAGGCGACGTTATCGCCGACGCAATGGACAAGGTCGGCAAGGACGGCGTAATCACCGTCGAGGAGTCGAAAAGCACCGCCACCACGCTCGAAGTCGTGGAGGGAATGCAGTTCGACAAAGGATACATCTCCCCGTATATGGTCACCGACCCGGAGAGGATGGAGGTCGTGTTCGA
>JAUSEJ010000036.1 GCA_030650265.1 Dehalococcoidia bacterium
TCGTAATCTTTCTTCTGATACCACACTATGGCCCGGCTGCTGTATGGCTCGGGGTCATCGGCATCGATCTCGATTGCCTTGTTGAAGTCTGCGATGGCGAGGTCGAAATCGCTCCTCTGGGCATAGGTCTTCCCGCGACCAATGTAGGGCAGCGCGTCTTTTGGGTCCAGCTCGATTGCCTTGTTGAAGTCCGCAATGGCGCGGTCGTACTCTCCTTTTTCGTCATAGACCATACCGCGCTGGAAGTAGGCCTTGGAATATCCCGGGCTGATCTGAATCGACTTGCTCAAGTCGGCAATGGCCCGATCGGTCTCTCCTTTGTCAATGTATATGCCGGAGCGGAGGTAGTAGGCCAAAGCATTAGCAGGATCGAGCCGGATTGCCATATTATAGTCGGCAAGGCCGCGATCGTTGTCATCGTTCATAACGTGGGCAGCTCCACGCTTGGAGTATGCGGCCGAATCTTCCGGATCCAGTGAGATTGCCTTGGTGTAATCGGCAATGGCACGGCTGTAGTTGTCTTTTCCGAGGTAAACGTCGCCGCGGGTCACGTAGGCTTCCCCATAGCCCGGATCGAGTTTTATGGCTTTGTCCAGATCGGCGATGGCTCGGGCGAAGTCGCCTTTATTGTCGTAAGCGCTCCCGCGGTTGCTATAAGACGGCGCGTACTTAGGGTCGTTCGCAATTGCCGTGGTGTAGTCGGCTATGGCACGGTCAAGGTCTCCCTTCTCCGCGTAAATGTTGCCTCGGGAGAGGTAGGGATCAGTGGACTTGGGATCGATTTTCATGGCTTCGTTGAAGTCGGCCACGGCTTTGTCCAGGTCGCCTCGCACCTGGTGCACAGTCCCCCTGAGGATATAGGCGTCGATATATGTGGGGCTGACCTCGATTGCCTTGCTGTAGTCCGCGATAGCCCGGTCGTGGTCGCCTTTGGCGTAGTAGTAGCAGTTGCCGCGGCTATAGTAGGCATCGGGGTTCTTGGGGTCGATCTCGATCGCGGTGGCGAAGTCGGCGAATGACCGTTCATAGTCGTCCCTGCGAGAATACGCAAGGCCGCGTTCGATATAGAACTTGGCGTCCTTGGGGCTGATCCGGACAGCCTTGGTGAAATCAGCCATTCCTCGGGCAAAATCGCCCTTGCCATCGTATGCGGCCCCGCGGTTGTAGTATAGGTCGGCGCGTTTGGGGTTGAGCTGAATTGCTTTGCTGAAGTCGGCGATAGCGCGGGGGTAGTCATCTTTTTCGGAGTAGGCTTGTCCACGATTGTTGTAGGCGCCGACATGCTTGAGGTTGAGTTGGATTGCCTTGCTGAACTCAGATATTGCCCCGGTGAAGTCGCCTTTCTTGGCAAGCGCCTCTCCCTTTTTGTTGGAGGCCTCGGCCAGTTTAGGATTAGCCTTGGCCGCCTTAGCCGGGGCGGCGTCCGCGACCGAGCGCCCCAACTGCGCAGTCAATAGCATAGCCGCCAGACACAATGGAATAACCAGTCGATATGTCATTTCGGATTTCCCCTTCCTCATCTTATGCCCCGCGCGCTCTTTTGCTGGAAATGGGCGTAAGCAAATGATAGCACTGGGGTTCGGGGTATGCAAGGATTGGGGGCGGGTTCTGACTACACCTCGGCTTTCTTTCCAATCAGGGAAAGGAATTCCAAACGGGTGGCTTGGGACTCGT
>JAUSEJ010000038.1 GCA_030650265.1 Dehalococcoidia bacterium
AATAGTAGCCGGCCTTCCAGCGCCTTCCCCTAGCCAGCGAGACGATGGCCAGAGCCAGTAAGGCGGCTATCGTGATGAGCCGCCCGACCGTCCTTGCCGGGGTATCTGTGAACCAAAGATCGACCGTATGGTTACCAGACGGAACGTCAACGCTCACAAGTCCGAGGGGCTGCGAAGGGTAGACGGCGACGGCTTGACCGTCGACTTTCGCTTGCCAGCCCGGAAAAGCGTAAGCGTGATAGCGCAAGCTGGTGGCTGCGTCCGCCGCTGTCTTGAACCGATAGGCAAGCGGAGCCATCATTTCGACAGTCGTTTGGCTCAGCGGCGCGACCTCCTGGGGCGACTGACCCGCTCCCAGATTCGCCACGAGAGGAAGCCATTCATTTTCGTGGCTAAGGCCAGGCCTATATCTGGTAATTTCGTAGCGAGAGGCCATGCCAAGCGATAGGCCGTAATCAGGCACTTCCTCGTGGGAAACGGGAAGAGAACACGTGGCAGCGAACACGAGAACGCCGCCAACGGCGACGGCAAGGTAAGTCCCCAGACGCCTCGGAAAGGCGAGAAAACCGGTGCATACGGCCGCAAAGGTACCGATAAGGGCCAGCAAACGATAGGCAAACTGGATAGAATTCGCGACAAGCACTTTCTCAAAGAAGAACGAGGAGAAAGGAGTCATGAGGCAGGCGAGCAAAACGGCCGCCGCCGGAAGTACCAGAACCGGCAGGAATTCTCTGCGCCCTCTGGCAAAGACAGCAAGAAGGATGCTTAGCCCGGAGAAAGCCGCTACCGCCTCGACCAGACCCATTTGGAAAGGCGGCGCACCGAAATGGTAAAGAAGTTGAGGCTGGATGATCAAGTCGAATGGCACCAACATCAATCTCTGCGCCGGACTTAAGTCGGATAAGATGAAGTTTTCGGTGGAAGCAAAGCTCACCTCGGCCATGGCCGGAAACCAATAGAAAGCGGAGGCCGCCAGACCGGAGAACATGGCTACAGCGATCAGAGCGATGCCCTTGCGCGGGTAAGAAGAACGTAAGGCGACTGCCAGACTATATACGAATAACACTGGCACGAAGTAGATGGAGACCTGGTGTGTGAGGAAAAGACCGGCCAGTAATAGCGCAGAAGTGAGCAGGTATGTTATCGATCTTCTGGTCGCGAGAGCGTAGAAAGAGGCGAAAAGCCAGGGTATGAAAGCAAAGGCAGTCGCCTCGGCCCAGGCGCCGCGAACATAGATGTCTACCAGCCGGTAGGGCATGTACATGAAGGCGATGGCGGCCAGAAGAGCTACGCTACGCCGGCCGCTCACCTGAAGCCCGAAGCAGTACATTCCGAGTCCAGATAGTATCACACCCAACGCCATGGTCAGGTCGATGGCATTGACAAAGGCGAAGCCGAGGAGGTGAAAGGCTTCGAACAAGTAGTAGGTCAGAGGAGGATAGTAATTCAACAGGGGATAACCGTGCCCCAACGACAGATCGGGGAACCAGCGAGGGAAATAATCGCCGGAGACAATAAGGCGGTGTAACTCGACGAAACGGAAGAGGTGCAAGGAACTGTCGTGACCGGAGAGAAGGCCCGGCAGCGTCAATGGACGAAGAGCCGGCAGCGCCAAAAGCGCAACCAGCAGAGGTAATCCGAGCCTCAAGGCCTGGTGCGATCTTAACCGGCTTATCTTCTGCCTCATCCTCCCATCCTTCCCGGAAGGACGGAAGAGGGGATTGAAGCCCCTCTACCCAGGGCTTCTTCGTATACTTTTTCGATCTTGCCAACGACGTTGGGCCAGGCATAGTTTGCTGCCTTCTGGCGCGCCTTCTCGCCCATGTCGAGGAGAGCGGCGTCATCCAGTGACAGCGCCTGCCGCAAGGTAGCGGCAGCCAGTTCTGGGCGACTAAAATCGGCAATGAATCCGTTGACTCCGTGGTTCACGAATGTTCGAAAGCTGTCTATATCGTTAAGAACAGGCACGGTCCCCGTGCTCATGGCCTCCACGGCGGCGATGCCGAAACCCTCATATTGGGAGGCCGAGACGAAGAAATGAGCTCTCGCCAGATAGTCCAACATCTCCTCTTCCTGACAGAAGCCGGCGAAGACGACCCTGTCTTGGAGACTAAGCTGAATGGCAAGGGCCTTGAGCTCCGGCCATATACCAAGCCAATCAGGACCGATGAAAACCAGTTGAGCCTCAGGCACATCGCGGGCGACGCCGGCGAGAGCGCGAATCAGGTTATCGGGACGCTTATTAGCGTCGGTACGCCCAATGGATAGAAGCAATCCTCTTTGAATTCGCTTGGCAACCGTGGAGAACGACCCGTAATCAACTCCGTTTTCAATAACAATCGCCTTACGCTGAGCGATCGGGCGGAACAGGGCATAATCGCTATAGGAGTCGCAGATTATCCTTGCCGCGGCCCTCATAGTCATCATGGTGATCGTGTAAAAGAAAGCCCACTTAAGGACTACAGCCCACTTTGAATGGAAGAAGCCCCCGTGGGTGGACACTACCACGGGCTTCCGGTGGAAGAACCTGGTCAGGGCCAGGTAGTCAACAAAGAAGTCAATGGCGTGAACATGAATGAGGTCGTAGTTCCCCGTGAATCTGAGGACCCCCGGCGCCAGCTTGTACCGGTTGGGTCCGGCGTAAGGCACGCGAAAGATGTCTATGCCTTCATAGCTATCGCGCGGCGGCAAAAGAGACTTGTCGGCAAAGTTCCTATTCAGGGTGACAACATCGCAAACATGCCCGCGGGCGATGAGATGCCGGCAGAGGTCAAGTGCATACTTCTCTATACCGCCGACGCACGGGTAAAACTGCCGGATGACGTGCAGAATGCGCACTAATCTGATGCCTCGTCACTTCAAGTTCAGGAGTAGTATACCCCCAACTTAGAATTGACTCAAGCGGCAAGGGAGGCAGCGGGCCGGGGGACTTCACCCTCAACATGTCTGCCGTCCGCCGAAACCTGACTGAAAAGACAGGTCACTGGCGACGGTCGACCGGCGTCTCAAAAAGCCAGTCGCTCAAACTCCCTACCAACTCTGTTGCCTGCCGGGAGTTGGCGACGGTTGCACCGAACGAGGGGTTTCAGTGGCCTCTCTGGACTGGACAGAAGGCTGGGCGCGCGGTGTCGACGATGGCGTTGGCTCGCGCCTTTCGCCGGACTCCCGCGCTGTGGGCGTAGGAGACGCAGCGCGAGGCGTTGGAGTTCGCTGATCTTCAAGGCGACCGCTGGTCGGTTCGACCGAAGGCGTCGACCGGATGGCAGTCGGCGTAGACGATAGCCCTCTGGTCTTATCGGTATCATCGCCAGGACGAACGGTAGGCGATGAGCTATTTGGTGTGGCCGTCGTAGTCCTGCCGGGATTCGTCGTCAGCACGGTACTGGTGGCTGTTGCTCCGGGCGAAGGCGTCTTCGTTTCGTTCTCCGAATCTTCGCGCCTATCTCTGGCGATGACCGTGGCCACCGCTTCCTGGTCCTTTCTGGACTCCAACAAAGCGTGCTCTATTCCCTCTGATGCCTCGCCAGGCAACTTAGAGGCACTTCTTTGAGTATCTCCTGCTGACGAGCGGTCAGATCGGCCAGCTTCTCGCCCAACTCCTCCCTGTTGACGGCCCTTTCGAGGCCAGCGACCGCCTTGTCCGTTTCTCCGGCAACCTCCGCAAGCAAGTCGGCATCGACTACTCCCCGACGCTCAGCGATGGTTCGCAGCTCCGCCAGGCGCCGGGCGGCCAGCTCCAGGTGAAAGGCCGGTCCTGCGTCACCAAAGGAGAATAAGAGTTGAGCGTTTTCCGCGGCGCGCTTTATAGGATAGGCCATATCATCGGGTGTACTATCAGCCGAAACGGCTATCGCTCCGACCATGGCTACGCCGAGAAGAAAGGTGGCGGCCAACAAGGCGGCGACCGTACGGAACCTTCTCGGAAACAGGATATTTCCTATCCTTGGCGAGACGCGTGGCATCTCCGTGGCGGCCCGTTCGAGGAAACGCTGCTTTGCTGCTTCTTTGCGGCCAGGAGTAGGGGCAATTGTGCACAGACTCAGAGTAAGAGCAGCGGTTCGGAGCAGCGGTTCCAGTTCTCCCGCAAAATCCGGATGTAGGGCAAGTCAGGCTTCGACGCTCTCGCCCTGGAATAGGTGTTCCAGACAATCATTCAGGATGTCGGCAATGTTCTCGTTCATGTCTCCCTCACCAACCGGCAGCGCAGGGCCTTGACGCCACTGTGCTGCAGGGCCTTGATGGCGCCCTCCGTTTTGCCCGTAGCCTTGGCGGTCTCCAAAAGGCTTACCCCCCGCCGAAGCGAAAAGCGATGCCCTGGCGATGCCCATCGGTCAAATGCTTGACCGCATGAAGCAATTCCTCTCTCGCCATTTCTGCTTCACAGATCTTCACTGGATCCTCCAGGGCGAGACTGAAATCCTCTGGCAAAGGCGATTCTGGCCGCCTGGCTTTCTGGCGCCACCGATCGACGGTTGCATTGCGCGCGATCCTAAACAGCCAGGCCACAAAGGGCAGACCCCGCAAGTCGTAGGACTCAATCGCCTCCAATGCTTTGAGGAAAACCTCTTCCGTAATGTCTTCCGCTTCGGTGAGGTCTCTGACCTTGACTGCAACATAGCGATATATCCTATCAAAATAGAGCTCATCAAGCTCTCCGAAGGCCTCGGCTTCACGCTTTCGCGCCCTCAAGACGAGGCTTTCCTCTTCACGCTGCACCTGATAACCCCTTTTTCAGCTTCTGCCTGGCGGCCCTTGTTATCTAGTGCTATATTATTCAACGATATGAGAGCCAAAAGGATATGACCCGAATGTACCGTGTGGTAAAATGGGTTTTAGTAATCGGAGGAGATGGTTAGTTGCGCTACTTGGTGGAGCCCATGCAAGCCGAGGACATCGATGAGATCATCGAAATCGAGAAAGAGGCCTTCACGGTCGCCTGGTCAGAAGCAGCCTATCGACGCGAGCTAGAGGAGAACAGGATGGCGCGCTACATGGTGCTGCGGGAATTGCCTGAAGTCACACCGGAGGAGCAGGTGCCGGCGCAGCCAGTCAAATCTGACGTCAGGCGGCTGCTGGCAGAATCACTGCGGCGGTTGGTTTCCCCTCCCCGTGCGGTCAATCCCGGGCGGGGTCAAATCATCGGCTATGCCGGCCTGTGGCTGGTGGTGGACGAGGCTCATCTCACTACCATCGCCGTGCGTGCCGGATTCAGGGGGCGCGGCTTCGGCGAACTACTCCTCATCAAAGAGTTGGAGGTGGCAAAGCAGGCTGACGCTGGCGTCATGACCCTGGAGGTAAGGGTTTCGAACGCGATGGCCCAGGCACTGTACCGCAAGTACGGGTTTGGTGTCGCCGGGCAGCGGCGGCGCTACTATTCGGACAATAACGAGGATGCCCTCATCATGACGACCGGCAACTTGTTCTCGTCCGAGTTCACCGCCAGGTTCGAGACGTTAAAGGATGCCAACGCCAGTCGCACCGGGATTTTAGACCCTCAGGTGTTCGGATCTTAACGGGTTAACCCCTACCCGGTTTACACTTGGCTGGTCGCCATGTATACTGTGCAATAAGCGAAAAGGGAATAAATAAGGAGGACTCGGATGGCTTTCGCATTCATAGAGACAAAGCAAGATGGTGGCGTGCTGATTATCGCCCTAAACGACCCTAAGACTCGGAACGCGCTCGGGCGGCAGATCGTTGATGAGATCGAGCGAGAACTGGACAGATTCGAGAATGACCCCGAGTGTCGGGTTCTGGTTCTGACCGGCAAAGATCCTGCTTTCTGCTCTGGCGCCAACGTCCAGGGTTTTGCTAACAGAATCAACGAAGATGAGAAGGCAAGAACCACGGCAGCCTCAACAGAGCCAAAACCCTGGGCCCGCCTCGACGCTAATTACTCGCCTGCCGCTATGGACTTTGGCGCCAGGTCCATTGTTTTACGCCTCCACAAACTGCAGAAACCATCGATAGCCGCCGTAAATGGTCCTGCCTACGGCCTCGGGTGTGGTTTGTCACTCTCCTGTGACATTCGCATCGCTTCCGAAAACGCTCGCTTCAGCGAGGCTTTTGTCCGTAACGGTCTCATACCGGCCGACGGCAGCGCCTGGCAACTGCCCAGAATGATCGGCCTCAGCAATACGCTGCTCATGCAGTACACCGGCGATGTATTTACGGGTGAAGAAGCTGTCAAACTAGGACTAGCAAGCAAAGTAGTTCCCCACGACGAGTTGATGAACGAGACCATGCGGCTTGCGCAGAGGCTGGCTCATGGCCCTACCTTCTCGATGGCGCTAATCAAGTACCTGGTCATGCACTCAATGAATACTGACCTTGAAACAAGCATGAGGATGGCCGGGCCGGCCCAGGAGCTTGCCCGCCAGACCGAAGATCATAAAGAGGGTGTCACGGCCTTCCTCGAAAAACGGACACCCAATTTCAAAGGTCGCTAATCGGACATTCTCTCCGGCTCGAGGCGTTTTCCCCCCTTGTTGCATGCCACCCGGTGTGATAGAATCGGGTGGCATGCAGCGTTGCGCGCCGGTCAACGACGACCTTCTGACAACCCCGGTTAAAGTTCTAAGTTTGCGATTGGTGACAACCAGAACTGTGAACTGATAGCGATTGTTTCTCTGTCTGAATGATAATAATGGCTGCGTTTGCGGCGGTTACGTCTGTTAGAGGTGGTAGAATTTGGTCAAGCGGCTGGAAGATCGCTGGCACAGTCCGGCGTCCCGCAAACGTTCGCGATCCGGGACAAAATCGCCCTTCATCGGTCGGAATGAAGAGCTAACTCGCCTCGATGTTGGCCTGGCCCGTTCCGCCGATGGGCATGGTTCCGCCATCTTCATGCACGGGCATACCGGTATTGGCAAGACCCGACTGGCCTTAGAAGCTCTCGTTATGGCCAGGAAGCGTGGCTTTATCGTTCTGGAAGGACGCGCCTATCTGCCGGAGGCAGGCTTAGCATACGGACCTATTCTCGAGGCTTTCGGATATCTCCAGAATCAACTTGAACCCGCTCGCTTGACCACTATAATGAGTAGTCTGCCAGATCTTGCTCGCTTGTTCGATGGGATGGGACTTCCTGTGATCTCACATGGAGAAACGCCTGGCGACCCCGCCCTCGAGAAGACCCGTTTCTCCGTAGCGATGTCACGCCTGCTCAAAATGCTGGCGCGGGAAGCACCGGTTGTTCTATTTCTGGATGACCTGCACTCGGCCGACCCCGCCACGATCGAGTTGTTCCATTTCCTGTCGCGCAACCTGAGACAGCAGCGGGCGCTTTTGCTCGCGACCTGGAGCAACGACGCCTCGATCGACCGTAATGGATTGAGACCAATGAAGAGGTCGTTGCAACGTGCCGGTCTGGCAGAGGAGATGGTCATCTTGCGTCTTTCTCCGGCTGAGGTGGAGACTCTAGCAAGGGGGATTCTCGGGGATACAGCTCCGGCCGATCTCCTCGCCCTTCTGGAGACCCGGGCCAGAGGGACGCCGCTCTTCATCGAAGCAATCGTCGAAGCACTCTTGGATTCCGGCGATCTCGCACCCAAGGCTAATGGCTGGGTTCTCAATGCCGGAAGGGCATTTGCGTTGCCGGAAAGGGTGCGAGACCTGATCCTCGATCGCCTTGAGCGGCTGGACCCGGCCGACCGCCGAATCCTCGAGTTGATCTCGACCAGCAACGCTGCCATGCCTGTTTCAGTACTACAAACTGCCAGTGGCCTGCCGGATGAGGTGCTGTTTGAGGCATTGCGGCGTCTGAGAAATCAGGGAGTAGTGGCCGAAGTCATACACGGTCCAGATATTGCCTACAGCATAACCCAGCCGCTTATTCAGGAAGTCGCTCTCGCCGAACTACCGGAGATGGAGAGACGGCGGTACCGCAGGGCGACATTTGTCGCGCTTTCGACTCCCTCTGATGGACAGACAGATGCTGCCCCTGCGATCCAGGCGCAGGCCGTAGATACATCGGCCCGGACGATAGTCGAACTGGTAGATGAAGATAAGGCCCTTCCAGAAGGATTGGCCTGGTTGCTGGAGCAACTGGGTGAGGCATGGGAGCGAGTGGGAGAGGGAGAGCCAGCCGTGGCAGCATGGTCCGAGGCTCTGGTCCTTCTATCGGCAGGGCCAGAGCAGGCCGAAGTTTCCGACAGAAGAGAAAGCTCTGTCACCCGTATCCATCGCCGTCTGGCTCTTGTGGAATGGGATAGTGGCCATTTTGAAATCGCCAATTCTCATTTGAGAGCCAACTCGGCTACTCTGGCCGGTCGTTCATCGAGAGATGTGTCATTCCATGGGAAGGACCAGGAGGTGGGCGATTTGCATCTCCTGCGACACTCCCTGTCTGGCCAATTCAGGGATTCGGCAGATCCAGCGGACCGGGTATTGCAGCTTCTGTCGGTAGCGAAGCAGGTGGGATCACCGCGAGCGGAAGCCGAAGCGAATCTAGTTGCCTCGATTTTCAGCCTTGAGCAAGGAGACATCGTTGCCTCGCGTGAGCGCGCTGAACGCGCTTTGGCGTTGGGAGAATCTTTCTCTGAGGGACAAGAACTGGCGATCAGCCGTCGTGCCCACAGCATATTGGTTTTAACCGGCATGCGCGTTGGCGACCATCAGTATATGCGGTATCATGCCGAACGTGGTCTGGCTATGGCCCAGCGACCGGGGGCGCCCCCTATGGAAGTGGTGCCCCGCGTTCGTTTGGCTCTTGCTGCCTTCATGGCTGGTTCTTGGGATCAGGCTTTGTGGCTGAGCATGGAAGCCATCACGGCGGGCCGCAGAATCGGCCATCTCCGCTCCCTGGCCGATGCCCTGGCTAGCCGGGCCTTGATCCTTGCCCTCCACGGGGATTTGCCTGAGGCTGAGGCCTGCATTGCAGAGGTGCGGATGGTGCTAGCCAGCGGATTGCCGCAGGACAGACTGGTTTTTAGCCTGGTCGACATTGCCGAAACTACCCTCGCCCTGGAGCGAGGCCAGGCAGAGCGTGCCCTCGGCGTTGCCAGAGGCTTCACCCGCCCGCCGACGTCCTGGGAGGCGGCTCCAGCCGGCGTGACGGCAGCCTCGAAGCCGATGGCCATGATGCTGCTGGCTGAGGCCCAGGTCGCGGTAGGAGATCCGAAAAGCGCTCTAGAAACTGCTCGCGAGATCTCCGGTTTGAGGCCCGCCGACACACCGTATCTCGTGGCCCTGGCGGCGCGGGCCGAGGGTCTTGCCCAACAGGCCCTGGGTCAACGAGAATCGGCGATAGGTTGCCTGGGCAGAGCGCATGATGCTTTCACGGTCCTACAGATGCCGTTCGAGGCGGCGAGGTGCTTGTTGGAACAAGCTACGACCGCCACTCTGCTGCGGCCGGCAATCGCAGCCACGGCAGCCCATTCGAGCCTTCCTGTCTTCGATCGCCTTGGCGCCGGGCGCTATGCCGATCGTGCCCGTGGATTACTGCGTGGCCTGGGCATTGTGCCTCCTCCCACGCGGCGGGTTCGTCTCGACGGAGGTCCACTGAGCACGCGTGAGCTCCAGGTGGCGCGTCTTGTCGCCGAGGGCTTGACCACAGCCGAAATCGCCGAACGTCTGGTTCTAAGCCCACGGACTATCACCACTCACCTCGATCGTATCTATACCCGCCTTGGCATCGGCTCCCGGACTGCCCTGATCCGCTACGTGACCGAGGCCGGACTGCTCTCGCCTGAGAACAACAGCACCCCGATTGCCGGACTCTTAGATACGTAATCTCAGTATTACGTAGTTCTTCGGACACCACCAGGCAGACCTCGATGGTAGAATAGGCCAATTCACGAAACCTCAAGGAGAAGAGCCAATGACCCGGGTAGCTGAACTTCAGAAGAAGTACCCAGACCTCGCCCGCGAAGTTATTATCAAGTGGGAGACGCTGCGATACGGAATAAAGGATTCCGATGCCCTCTATAAGGCTGGCCTTTGGCGACGGGCGGCAGGTGGGTTTCTCAGCCTCGACCACGGTGTAACTATGGAGGAGATCGCCAAGAAGAGGCCGGAGTCGGTCAGGCCCGGTTATGTCCTCCTCCCGGGTGTTTATTATATGAAGAACGGAATAGGGTCTCGCATCGAAAGAGACCCGAGCAGCCCCTATGAGATCAGAGAGGACGGTCCCGGCCAATTTGCCCTCTACGAGGGTGAGGAGAAGATTGTAGAAGTATACTTCAACAATCCCAAGCATTGGACCGACGATCCCGAGAAGGAACCACGAACCAGCAAGGGGACACCGGTAACGAGCCTGGTTACGCTGCTCCGCCGCTGCTTCCAGATCGCTCCTCTGCGATATTGCCAGTATTTCGATCTGGGAACCCAGTGCAAGTTCTGCAACTACAACTCGACACACGATTCGGCAAGCGCCATCGGCGGCAGTCACAGGATCGCCCTTGATCTCGAAGATACCGTGGAGGCTTACAAGATTCTTAGCTCCGAGACAAGATTGGTCGAAGGTCGTTATCAGAGCGGCGCTATCTCGAACGACGAGAAAGAGGCGAATATGCAAATTCGCTTTGTGGAGAGTGTCTCTAATGCCGCTTCCTACACGCCCAATTTTTGTATGAGCACGCCACCGGTGTCAAGGAAGAACATGCAGCGGTTGAAGGACGCCGGGCTTACCAGTGTCGGTTTTAATCTCGAAGTGTGGGAGCCTCAAATACACGCCGAGGTGTGTCCCGGAAAGGCTACTTATAGAACGTATGAAGGGTATCTGGAAGCTTACGCCCAGGCGATTGATGTTTGGGGCATTGGCAATGTGGCGTGCAACTTTGTCGGGGGTGTCAGTATGATGCCACCCAACGGACATAAGAGCTGGCAGGAATCCCGTGACTCGATGATCGAAGGGTTTGGCTGGCTGATCAAGACCGGCGTCTTTCCAACATTCCATTGTTTGCGGTTAGGAGCAGGGTCAATTTATGGGGAGGAAAGGTCCAATGAGGCCAAGCTTCCGCCGACCGAGTATTTTCTGGATGTGGGCCTCGCCCATCACCAGTTCATGCTGGATTACGGCCGCTATTACACCCTCAACAGACTTATGATATGTCCAATGGATTGCCTCGCCCACTTCTACGCCGGAGAGATCGGCATGCTGGCTCTGGCGGGCAACCCTGCCAACTGGCTAGCCAACACGATTCCCAACGAGTATAATTGGATGGTAAAATTCATTTCATCGGTGGACCAGTCAACGCGACCAACGGTAAAGGCCCAATAGGGAATGGCTCAAAGACAAATTTGAAGAAGGAGAAATCGCATGAGAACGGGTTTCAGATTGTCCGGATTGCTCTTGGCATGTCTGATGGTTGGCGTCCTGTTATTGACATCTTGCTCGACGACGCCAGCATCCCCGGAGGCGTCACCTGCCGCAGGGGCATCTCCCAACAAGACGGCCCCTGTGCCAACTACTGCGGGTCAACCGAAGCCAACGGCGACGGCTTCAGGGCCTACCGGTAGCCTGGTAGTCACGGAAAGTTTCGGCGGGGGTCATATCGACCCTCTTATTGGCACGGGACGACAGCACGATACGCTTGGTGGCGCCATTTGGGATAGCTTGCTAAGCGTGACCGCTGATGATCAGGTGGCGCCAGGTGTGGCGGAGCGGTGGGAGATATCCCCTGATGGCTTGGTTCACACCTTCTACATCAGAAAGGGGATCAAGTTCCACGATGGCAGCGACCTTACGGCGGTAGATGTCAAGTTCAGTGTAGAGAGGATGTTGAATAGTACTACTCAGTCCTTCGTATCTATCTGGAAAGCCGCAGTAGCTAGTGTAGAAATGAAAGATACCTACACGGTGGCCATTCGTATGAAGTCGCCACAGTACGAAAGAATAAAGGATATCGACGGGCCAATGGGAGCCGTAATGCCCAAGAAGTACTTCGAGGAGAAAGGTGCAGAATATTTCCAAGCGCATCCAATAGGCAGCGGCCCATGGAAGTTCGTTAGCTACACCCCCGACGCGGAACTAAAGCTCGTGGCGGTAGACAGTCACTGGCGAGCGGTGCCGAAATTCAAGAACCTCACGATCCTGAACGTGAAGGAAGAGTCGACCAAAATAGCCATGCTCAAGACCGGGGAATTGGACATTGCCATGATTTCGTCCGATTCAGTTGCTGCTCTCAAGTCGGCTGGCCTGCGCATACTCAACTACGACGGCGGCGGACGGTGGTGGGGACAGGTGTTCTTTCCATGGGAGCAGGCCAACCAGTTCCCGGTTGGAGACGTAAAGGTGCGCAAGGCTATGCAACTGTCGATAAACGCGAAAGAGATGGCTAACGCTTTCTATGGCGGGGCAGGGGGACCATACAGCTTGCAAGGCGTGCCACTGGCAACGGCCCTGCAACTGAAGCCGGACCCGTACGACCCCGAAGGCGCGAAGAAGCTACTAGCTGAGGCAGGATATCCCAAAGGGTTTAGACACAGGCTTAGTGACACTGGGGGAGGCGGCGTACAAAGCCTAATCAACGCGGCGGTAGCAGGCTACTATCGTGCGGTAGGAATTGACGCATACATAGTTGCTATGGAGCACAGCGCACACCGCAGCTTGTATGCCGCCCCCAAGCTCGACCCATCAATATCCAACAGCACGTATATATACGTCATCAGTACAGCAGACACTGTGGAGATATCGCCTACCTTCTACCATTCAACGAAGGGCATATTCCACAACATCAACGATCCCGCACTGGACAAGATCATCGACAAGATCCCCGCCACAGCGGACCCTGTCGAGAAGAAGCGGCTAATGCTCGAGGGTGCGACCCTGGCAAGGAACAATTACACTACACTATCGATTCTGGCATTTGAGAATATCGTGGCCATTGGTCCAAAGGTTGGCGATCTCGCTCCGGCATTCGAACGCTCTTTGTTGGCAACCCAGTATGAGACGGTAACCCACGGCAAGTAGTTAGAGATTGGTCGAGAGAAGAGGGGCATCGTTTCTCTTTGTCCCTCTTCTCCCTTTCGATCGAGAAGGCTGGTCAACCTTGACGACGACCGGTATCTGGCTCCCGAGAGATCGGATCACTACCGAAAGCACAGGATCATATCAGTCGAACGACGATAAGACGGAGAACATGTGGTAAACCAGGTTAATTGACGGCATCGGGAGCCAACGTTTGCGACATCCTCGGAGAACAGCGAAATGGATATCGGAGGGTAGGTAATGGCTCGCGTTGCTGAGCTGCAAAGGAAGTACCCTGGCATTCATAGAGATATCATAGTCAAATGGGATGTGCTGACCAATGGCATCAGGGACACCAACGATCTTGACACGGTAAGCTCGTGGCGACCAGCCTCGCAGGGAACCTACGGGAGCTACGATGAGGAGTTCACCCTGCAGCGATTGAAGACAGAAACGCCGTGGAGAGTGAAGGACGACGCCGTGCTACTCCCAGATCGTCTCTGGATGAAGACTGGTCTAGGGTTTCCCCTCTTCAGAAAACAGCGGAGCCCCTATTTGATTAGAGAGATCGGCGCGGGCAAGGTGGCCATTTTCGAAGGCAACGAAATGATCGAGGCAGACCTCTACCCTCCGCCAAGAAAACAACGGCAGCAGCCCGAATTGGTGACTGGCCAAGGCACACCGGTACGGGATCTCGTGCAAATTAGGCGCAACTGTTATTGGATAGTTCCCGTGCGGTATTGCGAGTATTTCAACAAGGGGGAAGAGTGCAAGTTCTGCAACTTCAACCCGTCACAAGAGGATGCTAGGGCCATTGGCATTAACCGCCCCGTCAGCATCAATCCAGAGGAGACGGCCGAGGCTTTCAGGCTCTGCGGCTCCGAGGTTAGGTTGCTCGAAGGCGTCCTCGAGGGCGGCGGTTTCAAGAAGACTGAAACGGAGGCGAGCGTCAACCTCAGGTTCGTAGAGCAGCTGAACAGCGCCCTACCCTACAAAACCGATATGAAACTCGCCGCCGAGGCGTTGCCCAGAAGGGAATTGGAGAGATTGAAGGACGCTGGGCTTTCAGCCATCCTGTTCCAGATGGAGCTATTTGACGAGCACTTATTTTCACTAATGGTTCCGGGCAAGGCCAAGCACATGAAGCGTGAGGAATGGCTTGAGGCCTTTCAAAATGCGGTCGAGGTCTTTGGCGTCGGAAATGTCGGAGCCAAGTTTGTAGGGGGCTTGACTCTACAAGGCCCCCATGGGTACAAGACCTGGCAAGAGGCACGCGATTCCCACATGCAAGGGGACCAGTGGATGATTAGGCACGGCGTCTTCCCCGCTATGGCTCCCCTGCGGTGGGCGCCCGGTTCCCCATTCTCCCGAGACCCAACCAATCGAGACAGGTTTGCTCCCACGGAGTACTACTTGGACCTGATGCAGGCGCATCACGCTGCCATGAAGGAGTATGATCTCTATGATAAACTCAACAAACTCCTTTATTGTGGCCTCTGCTGCTCAGCCAGCCTATATGTTGGCGAGATGGGGATTATGGAGATTGCCGGGGACGTGGGAACTTGGATGTCTGCCGTCGTCCCGTACGAGTATAACTGGCTGGCGCAGCTAATCGACTCAACGAAATCTTCGGGGACCAAGCTGGGCCAGGAGTCGGCATCTGCCACACGCTCATAGAGAGCGTATGGCAGATGGAATCCGCAATTAACCTTGGCGTCCTCGTTGCCGGCGGAACCGAGTACGTCACGGGCTGAAAAAGAGGCTGAATTGGTACAGGTCTGGCTACGGGGACAGAAAACTAAACGAGGAGAAGATTCAATGGCTCGAGATGATGAGTTGCATGCGTCTCCTAGAGAAGGTTCTTCATAGATTGAATCGCCCGAATTTTGAGACCATCACCCGCTCCAAGTAGGATGTGGGTAAAGAGAGCCGTAGCTGCAACTTCAGCCCCGGATCTGAGAGTAGGAGTTGACCGTGGTCAGGCTACCCGAGTTTATGTCCAAAGAGGACCTCTCCCAAGACCAGCGGCCGGTTTTCGCTACGATTGTCGAGAAACTGGGGAGGATGAGGCTACCTTTCTCCATTCTGCTGAACAGTCCCGAAGTGGCGGGGGCAGTCTTCGACCTGGCCATGCGCTTGAAGATTCAACCCAAAGTCCCCGCTGAAGACCGCGAGACGGCAATCCTAACTGTTGCACGAGAGCTGGATTGCGAATACGAATGGTCTCAGCATGTTGAAATCGCCCTTCGTGCGGGAGTCCGGGAGGAAGTGATAGACGCCATCGCCCATCGCTGCCCTCTGGACGCCTTCACGAAGGAGCAAGCCCTGATCGTCGCCTATGTGCGGGAATTGATTCAGGGTCACCGGATATCCGATGCCACCTTTGAGGCGGCGAGGGCACGATATGGCAACGATGGCTTGACCGATCTAACCGCAAAAATGGCCATCTATGTAATGCTGACTTGCTTTTTCAATGCCTTTGGCGTAGAGGCCCCCCCGGATACGCCACTATTACCTTAGCATAAGTTAGATCGCGGACCATTCCCGGAACTTCAAGGAGGAAAAGAAGTGAGCCGAGTTGACGAACTGCAGAAGAAGTACCCGAGTCTTCCCCGCGAGATCATAGTCAAATGGGAGACCCTGAGACACGGAATAAGGGATTCCGATGTCCTCTACAAAGTGGGCCTGTGGCGACGAGCAGCAGGAGGGTACCAAAGCCTTGACCACGGCGTGACCGCCGAGGAGATCGCGAAGCAAAGGCCCGAGTCGGTCAGGCCCGGTTATGTCCTTCTCCCGGGGCCCTATTACATGAAAAACGGGTTGGGTGCCAGAATTGAACGAGACCCCGCCAGCCCCTATCAGATTAGAGAATCCAGTCCCGGACGCTACGCCCTCTATGAGGGTGAGGATAAGATAGAAGATGTATACTTCAGCAATCCCCGTCACTGGGTGGACGATCCGGAAAATGAGCCCAGAACCAGCAGGGGCACGCCCGTAACCAGCCTGGTTACGCTAAATCGCCGCTGCTTTCAGATTGCTCCCTTGCGACACTGTGAGTATTTCGACAAGGGAATACAGTGCAAGTTCTGCAATTACAACTCGACCCACGATCAAGCTTCCGCCATCGGCAGCAAACACGCCGTCTCCCTCAATCTGGACGAGACGCTGGAGGCCTACAAGATCCTCGGCGCCGGGGTCCGACTGATTGAAGGTCGCTATCAGAGCGGCGGCATTTCCAGCAGAGAGAAGGAGGCGAACCTTCATTTCAGGTTCGCCGAGGCCGTAGCCAAGGCCACGCCGTATACGCCACATCTCACGCTGGGTACTCAGCCGGTCTCCAAGAAGGACTTGGTGCGGCTGAGGGATACCGGACATGCCGCTATTTACTACGCGATGGAAGTCTGGGAGCCCGAGATTTTCGCGGAAGTCTGCCCGGGGAAGAACCAGCGTGATGGATTCGAGGGCTACAAGGAAGCGTGTGAGGAGGCGGTGGAAGTGTTCGGCGTTGGTAACGTCGCCGTCAACCTGGTCGGGGGTGTGAGCCTCATGGCCGCCAGCGGGCACAAGACCTGGCAGGAATCCCGTGATTCCATGATCGAAGCTTTGCGCTGGTTGATTAAGACCGGCGTATTTCCAACGTTCCATTGCGTTCGGTTAGGGGCAGGCTCGATATATGGCGACAACAGAGCGAACGCGGCGAAAGTGCCGCCGACCGAGTACATACTGGATTCGGCATTGGCTCACCACGAGCTCATGAAGGAATATGGTCGCTGGGAAACGCTGGACAAGCTCCTGGCGTGTCCTCTTGATTGCCTTGCCCATTTCTACGCGGGAGAGGTCGGAATAGTGGATGTTGCCGGAAATCCCGCCAATTGGCTCAAGGACACGGTTCCTGATGATGGTAACTGGCTACTCAAGTTCATGGAGTCAACGGAGGCCACAGGCTGGCGCCCGTTCATAGTGGGGGACAGGGGACAGGGAACGCAGACCGACCCCTGACCCCTGTCCCCCGAATAGATGGAGGTTCGTCATGATCGACAGGGGCAAGGCTCTTTGTGAGGAACTGAAGGCGGCCGGTATTCACCATCTCGTCTGGCTCCCGTGCAGCGCCACTCGCTTCATGCAGGAGGCGATACTCTCGGATCCCGGGATAAAGGTGATACGGGTCTGCCGGGAGGGAGAGGCGGTAGGCGTCTGCGTTGGCCTGCACCTGGGCGGCAAACGGGCGGCGCTGGTAGTCGAGAGCGCCGGTATGTTCGACAGCGGCAACGTCCTCAATTGGGCGGTTGGTTTGGAGATACCCATGTTGCTGTTGGTAGGCTACACTGTGCCATATCCTTCGCTCTCCTTTTTTCCCGCCTCTCAGAGGCTTCTGACAAAAGATTATAGTGATGCTTTTCTGACTTTCTTTGGCGTCAAGTGCTATTCGCTGGATAATGACGAGGAAGTCAAAAACGTATCGCCTGCCTGCGAAGAGGCGTGGCGAACAAATAGGCCTGTGGCGCTCCTCGTCAACCGGGTAGCTGGCTCTGTTGTGGGAGCTTAGAGAGGTGTTTTACAGATGATGGACCGGGCTGAAGTCCTCAAAGCTATTGCCGAACGTCGCTCGAACGAGTGTGTGGTCTACACCATGGGAGCGATGCACGATTGGACCCGATTGTCGTCGAGTCCACTGGATTTTCAGGTGTCGAAAGCCATGGGCTACGCCTCCAGTGTGGGGTTAGGGCTTGCCCTCGCCCGACCGGACAAGAAGGTCATCGTACTAGACGGTGATGGCAGCCTCCTCATGAATCTTGGCACGCTGATGTCCATCGCTCACGAGTCACCAGCCAACCTCATTCACGTTGTTCTAGAGAACGGGCTCTACGATATTCCTGGAGGGGTACCGCTTCCAGCCGTTGACAAATTCAATCTATGTGCAGTTGCCAGAGGTGCGGGACTGGCCAAGGTTTTCGAGTTTCATGACCTTGATGTTTTTCGAGAGCAATTGCCGGCCTTGATGCGCGAACCCGGCCCCATATTCCTGAGTCTCCACGTCGCGCCCGGACCGAGAGAGGCGCTAAAGCTGGCTTCGGAATCCGTTCTCGCTCGCCAAATGGAAAAGGCCCTGAAACATGAGTGACTGCAGTTGATCGGTCGGCAACCGTCAGCGTAATCTGCGCCATCAGTCCTCCAGATGAAGGACGGTTCGGACAACGTACCCGAGGAGATAGTCATGCTAGTCAGAGATGCCCGTTGGTCGCTGACCGTCCTTCAGCGGAAGGATGGTTATCGTGGGGCTTGGCGGCGCTGGAGCGGGAGCGGCGATTACGGCGCACGACCTTGGCGCTCGGGTGCTGGTGATCGAGAAGCAGCCAAGGAGCACCCATTGCACCAACACCGCCATGTCGGGAGGCGTATTCATCAACGTCTCCGCTGTCCAACAAGCCACCGCCTATATGGAAGCCCTCTGTAGAACCACGGTTGGCGGACCCGTTTGGACAGACCACAAAGTAATCGATGCCTGGGCCAGTTACTCGGCGGAGAACGTCACTTGGCTTGAATCGCTTGGCGGCAAGATTGGCCACTTTGCCACCGGTGGCACCCACGAGCAGTTGCCCGGCGCCGAATCTATCGTCCGCTACCGATTTGCCGGCTCGGGATTGGCCATGCAGCGCTTCCTTACTGCTCAAGTGGAATCGCGAGGAATCCGGATTGTCTACGAGGCCCGGGCGAAGCATCTACTCACAAACCTCAATGGAGAGGTCGAAGGGGTGAGGGCGAAGATTGAAGCTGATGGCGGGAGTGAGTCGACCGATATCCGGGCGCATCGGGGAGTAATCCTGACCTGTGGCGGCTTCGAGTTCGACGAAGAGATGAAGCTCAACTATCTCCGGGTCTATCCAACCCATTTCACCGGCTCCCCCGCCAACACCGGAGACGGTGTCAGGATGGCGCAAGGGGTAGGCGCCCAACTCTGGCACATGAACTGCTGCGCCGGCGACTGGGTCGCCAAGTTCCCTGATTATCCGAGCGCCTTCGTCGTGGATCTGTGGGGAGACCCATGGGTGCTCGCCCGAAGACCGTCGAGGCAGAAGGAGGGTTGGGAATGTCCCGGTTTCATCATGGTAGACCGTGACGGCAAGCGCTTTACCAGCGAGAACTACCGGTCCCACTCCACTTATTACGAGTTGGCGCTATACGATAGCCATCGCCTAATCTACCCCCGGGTCCCCTGCCACTGGATATTTGACCAGAAGAGAGCCACCGCCGGTCGGCTTTCCCACAGGATCGGGGGCGCCGCCGGTCCGGTTGGCCTTTACTCTTGGGGCGAAGATATAGAAGAGGAAGTGGCGATAGGCCGGGTAGTTCGGGCGGATAGTATCGCCGAGCTCGCTGAAAAGCTGGGATTGCCCTCGGATAGCCTGGACCGGACAGTCAGTACTTGGAATTCCTACTGTGAAGCTGGCCGGGACCCCGAATTCGCTCGTCGCCCCTCGGACCTCGTACCGCTGCGCAATCCCCCCTACTATGGCATGCGGCTCTACCCGGGCGGCCCCAACACGCAGGGCGGCCCCAGGCGCAACGAGCGAGCCCTAGTCCTGAAAACCGACGGCCACCCGATTCCCCGGCTCTATTCGGCGGGAGAACTGGGGTCGCCGTTTGGCATGCTCTACCCCTCCGGCGGGGGCAACCTCTCCGACTGCATCGCCTTCGGCCGAATAGCCGCTGAGGGAGTCTGCCAGGAAACACCTCGCTCCTAATGGCTGTATTTTCTTAAAGTCGAGTAGGGCGACCAATCGGGGAATAGGGACTAAGTACATTCACCTCAGGCCTAAGGCAAAATGAATTGCCGCATCCAATTCGTCCATCTTCTCGGACCTCAGGCTGATGAGCAGGCTAC
>JAUSEJ010000044.1 GCA_030650265.1 Dehalococcoidia bacterium
GAGGATGCCACGGCATGAGCCGTGATCTCGTTCTTGATGACGTCGGCCCCCACCATTACGCCCGCCAGGTAACGGGCGCTACCGGTTGTGCCAACCCCTTTGATTGCCACCCCGGCCGGCAACTCGCTTTCGATCTGTCGCAAGCTCTGCTGGATAACGCGAATCGGCTGTCCCTGCGTCCGCATGCATAGGCTAGTCAGCAGATTATCTTCGGCGTCGAGTACGGCGATTTTTATTGTCACCGACCCGATATCAAGTCCAAGATAGGCGTCCATGTTTTCTCCTCAGCTATTTCTTGTCGCGTCCGAAGAAGCCCCATCGTGACTTCTTAACTTTCTCCTCTGGCAAGGCTTCCTGATGGTCATCTTCGTGAGTGGGGGTAATGGCCGCCCGAAAGCTTGCGAGCTTCTCAGTTGCTTCTAAATAGTCCGGCTTGATGGCCAAAGCCTTTTCCAACTCGCTGTCTGCCGCTTCCCTGTTTCCCTGATCTTCCAAACAGGAGGCCAAGCCGTAGTGGGCCTCAGGCAGAGCTGAAGCGATCTGAAGGGCAGCTCTGTACTCCTTGGCCGCGTTGTCCACCTCACCATTCTGATAGTGAATCTGACCCAATCTAAGGTGAACGCGAGCATCATCAGGCTTACGTTCCACAAGAAGGCGATATTCCCGAATGGCCTCCCCAAGTTGGCCCCGCCCAGCGTAGGCTTCGCCAAGGCTGAGTCGAACGTCATTCAAATCTGCCCTCAGTCGAACAGCCTCACTCCATTGCTCTATAGCTCCATCCATATTATCCTGAGCCTTGTACAAATCGGCCAGGCCCAAATGAGCTTCGAGCAATGCGGGGTCACGCTTGAGGGCCTCACGAAACGATGCGATAGCCGCGTTGGTCGCTCCTTTTTCGGCGAACAAGAAACCCAGGTTTGCGTGCCCCTCGGCCTGGTCGGGCTTCAACCTCACCACCGTTTCAAAAGCGGACATGGCCGCATCAAGATTCCCGGCTTGATACTGAACTATGCCAAACTGCTCGTTGGCCTCGACACGATCGGGATCAAGAGAAAGAGCCTCATTTAAGCCCT
>JAUSEJ010000055.1 GCA_030650265.1 Dehalococcoidia bacterium
GGCTTTGTGTCTCATCATACTTGCGCCACTTCTACTCCACGGCGGGGTCATCCCGTGGCTGTTCTCGAATCTGCCGTCCATGCCGGGATACTATTCGGCCATCATGGGACCTAACTTCCTCGCTCTCGCCATCGTCTCTGCGTTTGGTGTGGTGACGGTTGTTGCCTATATCTTTCGACGGGTTCACAAATGGCACGACATTTTTCCCGACAACGTCTTCCGCTCGCTGGCTTTGGCGATGCTCTTTGCCGCATTGGCCAGCCTGTGGCTGCAACTCCAACTGAACATCAACGGTCTCTACGCGCCGGCGCTTGGACTCGAGAGGAGCACAGAAGCCAAGCTTGAGACGCCCGCCTACTGGCTAGCGATTGGGCTCATAGCCGTGTCGTTTCTTTATCTTGGAGCGCAAGTATTGTTCCCAAGGCTGTTCAGCGTGGGCCGCACCGCGGTGGTCGGGGTTCTCGTGGTAGCAGCCGTCTTTGTGGAGAAATCGCTCTTCGTAGTTGAAGGGCTGATGCATCCAGCCTTCGGGCTCTACGAGCCAGGAACCTATTTCCCCTCATGGGTGGAAATATCCGGTGTCGTCGGGACCATCTTCATAGTGATTCTGTTCTTTGCGGTAATGGTGAAGGTGATCCCAGTTGTCGAAGTCAGGGTTCTGGAGGAGCGTTAAGAAGGCGATGTACGTACCATATGTGGGCACTTGGCTAATCTTCGGCATTGTTCTGTTGCCGGTCTATATGTTGCTGTTGGGATGGTTCCTGGGGAAGCCACGCAACCTCCGCTTGTCGCTCTTGGGGGTCGGTTACGTGGTCGGGTTGACGACGCTCCTTTGGATCGGACTGACGCTGATGACCATTGTAGCCAGCCTGTTCCTATAGACCGAGGTCAAGTTCTTGGGGTGCTGAAAAGTTGGCCCGGTAAGCCTCTCAGCCGAAGCTGAAGCGGCGTCGGGCCGCATGCCGACAAGCAGTTTGCGACACAGGCCAGGGAGTCATTACAAGTACGATTTGTTCATTCGAAGCCATATCACCTCCATTAGCTGAAATGGAGAGACAGAGGGGAGCGATGACGGAAACTGGCGTAGGCCACTTGGGTTTTTCAGGCTTCAGTGTGTTTGCCATTGTTGTCGGATTAATATCCTTGACAGTCCTGGCAGTGATTCTGGTCAGGCAGCGGAAGTCCCCTTTGGCTTTGGTCGTCAAACCGTCTACCGCAAAGCGAGCAGCCCCCTTTGTTGTGACGACCTGGTTAATGTTGTCTGTCGGCTGCTATGCAACTACGCCAGCCCTTGTGGTAACCGGTGGCCCGCCCAAGATACCTCACACCCTGGAGGGGCGGGAGGGGCAGTGCCTGATGTGCCATGAGGCGGGGATAGCCGGGGCGCCCAGGGTGCCCGCGAAACACGCCGGCAGGACCAGCGATATCTGCCATCTGTGCCACATACCTGCGGTTGCGTCCGACCATTCTGCAGAGGTGCCGGCCACCCCTATGCCCCCTATG
>JAUSEJ010000060.1 GCA_030650265.1 Dehalococcoidia bacterium
GTCAGTAGCCACGGTTTTCTTGGCCGCCACCGTTGAAGACGATGGCGGCGGTGTTTCTTCTGCCGCCTGCGTAGGCTGCGAAAGCAGCTCGATCAGTGGCGTAACCGAGACTGAGGCCGGTTCTTCCAGCTCCTTAATTTCGTGCACCCGTTCCATTGGCAGACCGGCAAAGGAGACGAGCATCTCCTTGTCCATCATAGTTGAGAAGAGGACATAGGCAGGCAGACTGTCGTCAACCCGCAGGACGCCAAGCACCTGACCGATACTCCCAAGAGTATCCAAGTTGGCGGTAAGTCCCTGCGGCTCGACATCGCTGACCAGATCGTATTCGAGGACAAAGACCGTTTCCCCGCCCAGACGGCTGTCGCTAATCTCAGCGCTGTGCTCTTGAAGCAATTCTTGCCAGGGACTTGTCTGGGCGGGTGCGACTGGCTTCGTTGTTGTAGGGGGTGCTGGCGATGTCGAGGGCTCTGGCGCCGCAGAAGGGGAAAGGATTTTGTTTAAGGCCGAGAGCGGACCGGAGATATCAAACTCAACCGCCCCTTTTGGCTGGTTCAGCAAACGGTTGACGAGATCAGCCGCGTCCAGGAGGCTGCTGATGACCGGGGCAGTCGGCACAAGTTGTTTGTTGCGAATCTTATTCAACAAGTCTTCAGCGGCATGAGCCAGGGTTTTTATGGCATTGAGCCCTAAAAAACTGGCCCCCCCTTTAATGGAATGCATGGCGCGGAAGACCTTGTTAACCAATTCCTGATCGATCTCGGCGCCAGCCTCTTCAATAGCCAGAAGGTCGCTTTCGATCCCGTCCAGATGTTCGTGGGATTCTTCCTTGAAGGCCTGTAGCGTTTCGTCGTCGTTAATGAATGCCATGTCGTTCTTTCCTTATCCCGCGCAGGAGATCAGGATGTCCTGATGGTGTTAAGGAACAGGGTGACATCACGACGCAGGGCATTGGCCTTCTGGCTGAGATCCGAGGCGGCTTTTAAAACCTGGGAGGCAGTCACCCCGGTTTCGTCGGCCGCCGTAGCAACGATGGCGATATCGCCAGAGACCGCCTTGGCCCCGGTTGCCGCCTGTTGAGTATTCTGGGCGATATCCAGGGTGACCACGCCCTGCTCCTCGACCGCGGCGGCGATGCTTGCCGAAATTTCATTGATCTCGCCAATGGTGGTGCCGATGTCGCGGATTGCCTCGACTGCCTCGTTGGTCGCGCCTTGAATACCGGCAATCTGATCGCTGATTTCTTTGGTGGCGGCGGTTGTCTGTTTGGCCAACTCCTTAACCTCGTTGGCCACCACCGCAAAGCCTTTGCCGACCTCGCCGGCCCGGGCCGCCTCTATGGTGGCGTTTAAGGCCAGCAATTTGGTCTGCCCGGCGATATCGGTAATCAGTTTGACGACCTCACCGATTTTTTGCGAAGCATTAGCCAGACTACCAACCATCTGGTTGGTGTGACCGGCCTTTT
>JAUSEJ010000064.1 GCA_030650265.1 Dehalococcoidia bacterium
AATAGGGGAGAATGGAGCCGAGAAAGCCGTAGGTTCGCACGAAGGCTTTGGCCTTGCCCTTGAAATCGACCTGGCCGTCTTCGTCGAGCTCGGCGTTATAAGTTGCCACGCAAGCGTCGAGTATGGGATCGATTAGGTCCCGGTCTGCCCCGCCAAGGTACCTCTCCACCAGTTTTTCCACCTTATTCCAGGCGTATACCTGATAGCCGTCCAAATCCGCTTTCAAGTCGTGCAGCTTATTCGGGTCGGTCTCCTCGCTGAGAATGGTTGTACGGTAATAGTCGGAAAAGGCCGCCCCGATGGCATCGGAATCATTGACGAAATCAAGGACGAAAGTGTCGTACTTTGGGGGCCCGGCCCGGTTCAGCCGGGAAAGGGTCTGCACTGCCTTGATGCCTGCCAGAACCTTGTCCACATACATTGTGTGGAGCAGTGGCTCGTCGTAGCCGGTCTGGAACTTATCGGCGACAATGAGAAAACGATAGGGATCCTCCCGGATTTTGTCCGAGATCTTGTTGCTGGGGAACTCGTTGAGCGAAGCCTCTGTCACTTTGACACCGCCAAACTCATGCTCGCCAGAGAAGGCCACAATAGCCCGATAAGGGCTTTTCCGTTCCTTCAAGTATTCCTCAAAGGCGTAATAATACTGAATGGCACGCGCGATACCGGATGTAACCACCATGGCCCGGGCCTTTCCCCCGACCTTTTGGCGCCCGAGAACCTGCTCGTGAAAATGATCGATCATGACCTCCGCCTTGGCCCGGATGGCGTGTTCGTGGCTCTCAACGTAGCGGCGTAGCTTCTTTTGGGCTCTCTTCGTGTCGAAGAGGGGATCATCTTCAACCGATTTGGTCAACCTATAGTAGCTTTCCACCGGCGTGTAGTTCTGCAGCACGTCGAGAATAAACCGCTCCTGAATAGCCTGTTTCATAGTGTAGGAATGGAAGGGCCGGTGCTTGACCTGCTCACCCTCCGTGAAGGGCTCGCCGAAAATCTGCAAAGTTCTGTTCTTCGGTGTAGCGGTGAAAGCGTAATAACTGGCATTCCGCAGCATCTTCTTGGAGTCGATAATCCGGATTATTTTGTCCTCGACCGTCTCCTCCTCATCTCCCGCCTGATAGTCCTCCGGTTCCTCCGACAATGCCATGTTCATCTTTGCTGCCGTACGTCCCCCCTGGCTGGAATGGGCCTCGTCGATTATGATGGCGAACTTGCTCTTGCGATGCTCATTGCCAATCTCGTCCAGCACAATTGGGAACTTCTGGACCGTAGTTATGATGATATTCTTGCCGGCAGTGAGGAAGGTCCGCAACTGGCCCGAGTGTTCCGCGTGGCCAACGACGGAGGAGACCTGGGCAGTCCGCTTGATATTATCCCGGATCTGCCTGTCCAACACCTGCCGGTCGGTGACCACAATCACCGAGTCGAAGATGGCTTTTCCCTGTCTCTCGAGTCCGACCAACTGATGAGCGAGCCAGGCAATGGAGTAGCTCTTGCCACTGCCTGCCGAGTGCTGGATTAGATATCGTTTCCCGGCGCCATAGGCAGCAGCGTCTTTAAGCAGACCGCGGACAACTTCGAGTTGATGATAGCGAGGGAAAACCTGCTTACGGCGCTTGCGGCCGGTGGCGTCGTCCTTCTCTTCGACGATCTGGGCGTAGTTTTCGAGAACATCGGTCAAGCCCCTTTTCGAAAGAACCTCTTTCCACAAATAG
>JAUSEJ010000073.1 GCA_030650265.1 Dehalococcoidia bacterium
TTCAGCGCCTGGTCGAAAATTGACTATCAAAGCGTCGGCCCACATCGCCAGCCGGTGAACGATTTCCTGTCCCTCCGTCGTGCGCACGTCGACGGCGATGCTACGCTTGTTGCGGTTAATACCAAGGAACGCCTTGCCCAATTCCGGCTCGCCAAGGCCGGGCATGGCCCACCGCCAGCGAACCGCATCTCCGGTCATTGGCTCCACCTTTATGACCTCGGCGCCCTGGTCGGCCATATGCAAAGCTGCTCCCGGCCCCATGAAGATATGGGACATGTCGATTACTTTGACGCCTTCTAAGGGTAACATCTATCTCACCTGTCGCAACGACGTTGAGGCTGCACCTGGCTCGTTGTTATACATCGGCTTGTCGTTGTTATTTCTCAAGAATCCACTGAATAATACACTGTGACGCCCCCCGTCGACAAGTTCCGTCACTAGTAAAGTACCTTCTCCTCTGTTAGCCTGTCCAGCGTGTTTTTGTCCATGCCCAGGAGGTCACAGAGAATGTACTCGTTGTGCTCGCCCAATAGCGGAGCGTGGCGGCGCAGGGAGCCGGGCGTCTCGCTCAGCTTCCAGCCTATGCCATACACTGCGTCGTCGGGAACGAAAGGATGGGGCAATGGCACGTGTACTTCTCGAGACTGCCAATGAGGGTTACAATAACGATCTTCGACGTTAAATACAGCCATAGCGGCAACTCCCTCCGCCTGAAGCCTTTCCTGGAGCGACATCTTGGAAAACCCCCGGGTCCAATCGGCAATGCGGGCATCCAACTCCTCTCGATTGTTCAGTCGTCGATACCCGTCTGCAAAGCGCTCATCCTTTGACCACTCCGGGTCCCCCATCACCTGACAAAGGCTCCGCCATTCCACCTCGGAGTCGACGGCAACGGTTATCCAGGCGTCTTTGCCATCACAGGGATAGCAGCCGTGGGGCACCATGTGCCGGTGCCGGTTCCCTGAAGGTCCGTGAACAGTGCCGTTCATCGTGTAGTCCATGATCGCCTCGCCAAGCAAGGCGCTTGTGGCCTCCCATTGGGACATATCGATATATTGACCCTCACCCGTTAGCTCGCGATGCAAAAGGGCAGCCAGGACAGCGAATACGCCAATGGTGCCGGCAGTAGGGTCGGCATAAGCCGTCTGCATCCCCAGAACTCGCCCATCGGCATAGCCAACCAGCCCATCCAAGCCAGCAAGTGCAGATAGTGAAGGGCCATAGGTCACGATATCCTTTAGTGGTCCATAACTGCCTGCCGCGTAAAGCGTAGCCATAATGATGTCCGGCTTGACAAGGCGCAGATCATCGTATGCCAACCCAAATTTAGCAAGCACGCGAGGGGAGAAATTCTCAACTGCTATATCGCTCACCCTAACTAGCTGCCTCACAAGCTTCACACCCTCCGGATGCGACAAGTCCACGGTTAGACTGAGTTTATTCCTGTTGAAGTTGTGAAACATGGAGCACACTTCGGGACCTGGCTCAAGGTCTGGCGATATCGACGGCGTCGAACGGGCGAGGTCGATGCGCTTGCGCGATTCAATCTTGATTACTTCGGCGCCAAAATCAGCCAGATGTTGGCCCAAGACTGGACCGGCCCAAACCCAACCAAAGTCAATCACCCTGATACCTTCCAAAGGCAACCGGCCCACGTCCTACCTCCAGCTAAATGATTTCTACTGCCCTCAAACTGGCAAGATCTCCACGGGAGTAACCAAGTCTCCGACAGAAGATCTCCTCATTGTGTTCGCCTAATCCGGGGGCCGGACTGCGTATCTCCCATGGCGTTTTGGCCAATTTATAGGGAGCGCCAGGATAGGTGAGCCTCCCCGTAGCCGGATGGTCCACCTCCTCGAAGTAGTCGCGTTCCCGAAGGTGGTCCGAGTTGAGAAGGTCGGCGATGCTGTTGATAGGTGCAAAAGGAATGCGATTGGCTCGACACAGATCGAATATCTCCTCCTTGGTGTGCGTCATAAGCCAGGGGGCGATCATTTCGTCCAACTCATCGCGGCGCTTGCCTCTCTCAAAACGAATCGCAAATCGAGGATCTGTACCCCATTCCGGGTTACCGCTCGCCACCGCAAAGCGGTCCCACTGATGATCCTCGACGGCTATGACGGACATGAATCCATCCTCGCAGGGAAGAACGGCGTAGGGATAGTACCAGGTGATAAAACGGTAGCCGCCGCGAAAACCGACGACTCCCCGATAGACATAGTTCGTCAGTTCACGACCGACGAGCATGTTCCCAAGACATTCGGCCTCCGAGACGTCTACGTGCTGGCCCCTACCACGCCGCCGCTGCTCCCAGACAGCCACCAGTGTCGCCGCGGCCCCATGAATTGCCCCTTGATAGCTCATTTGATCCTCAGGCGGCATTAGAGGCTCTCTGTCCGGATAACCAATCTGGTTCATGACGCTGCTGGCGGCGGCTGAGTTAATCGGATAGCAGTTGAAGTCCTTGTACGGGCCAGTGCCGCCCAATGGACTGATCGAAACCATGACGAGGCGAGGATTGACCTGTCGCAAAGTCTCGTAGTCTAGTCCCAAGTCGGCCATCACTTTCTGGCTATAGTTTTGGACAAAGACGTCGGCCTCGGCCAGCAGGCTCAAGAACATGTCCCTGCCTGTAGCCTTTCCGGGGTCGAGGGTGACGCCCAACTTGTTGGTGTTTAAATAGAGGAACAGACCACTCTGTTCTGGATGGGGAACGCCCCCAGGGAATGGCCCCAAGCGCCGGGCTCTGTCGCCCCTAAACGGAGGCTCAACCTTAATGACCTCCGCGCCAAGATCGGCCATCATCTTGGTGCAGTAAGGGCCCGAGATATGCTCGGAATACTCCAGCACCTTCAAGCTTGCCAGCGACCCGCGCACCATCATACCCCTCCTCAGCCTTGAAACCGCCGTGCCCGCTAGTATATCACCCTGTCCGCGGTCAGTCGCTCTAGTTTCGCCCTATCAACGCCTAGTAGATCACAGAAGACATACTCGTTGTGCTCGCCCAAGAAAGGAGCGTGACGACGTAAAGAGCCCGGCGTCTCACTAAGTTTCCAGCAGACGCCATAAATCGCGTCTCCGGGAACAAGAGGATGGGGCAGTAGTTCGTAAGCGTTTCGGGCGTTCAGATGGGGATCGATATACATGTCCTCCTGGTTGTAGACAGCCATTGCAGCAACTCCCGCCGATTGAAGTCTCTCCTGAAGCGCCATCTTGGTAAAACCGCGAGTCCAGGCGGCAACGTTGTCATCGAGTCCCTCCCGATTCTTGAGACGCCGATACCCGTCCACAAACCTCTCGTCCCTACACCATTCGGGATCGCCCATCTCTCTGCACAGGGCCTGCCATTCTTCGTCGCTGCCTACCGCAATGGTTATCCAGGCATCCTCCCCGTCACAGGGATAGCAGCCGTGAGGGGACATGAACTTGTGGCGATTGCCGGCGGGACCGTGAACGCGCCCGTTCATCGTGTAATCCATGATAGCCTCGCCGAGCAGGGCACTCGTCGCCTCCCATTGCGACATGTCGATGTGTTGCCCTTTGCCTGCACGGTCCCGATACAAGAGGGCAGCCATTACGGCGAATACGCCAGCCAGGCCCGCCGTAGGATCGGCGTAGGCCACCTGCATGCCCAACACGTTCTCGTTGTAATAGCCGACAAGACCGTCCAGGCCGGCGAGGCCACAGAGCGACGGGCCGTAGGTCACGATGTCTCGCAGCGGGCCGTAGCTTCCTGCCGCGGACAGGGATGCCATGACGATATCCGGCTTGACCTGGCAGAGATCCGCGTAGCCCAGCCCCCATTTGGCCAGCACGCGCGGAGAGAAATTCTCCACCACGACGTCGCTAACGCCCACCAGTTGTTTCATTAGCTCGACCCCTTCGGGCCGCGTCAGGTCGACGGTCACGCTTAGCTTGTTTCGATTCACCTGGTGATGCCATACGGTAGATTCGGGACCTGGCGCTAGATCCGGCACGGCTGGTCTGGTCGTACGAAAGAAATCCAGGCGCCGTCGCGACTCGATCTTGATAACCTCAGCGCCAAAATCGGCCAGGAGGTGGCTGAGGGCCGGCGCCGCCCAGACCCAGCCGAAGTCGATTACCCTGATTCCTGCCAAAGGCAGCCGCCCCAATTAGTACCTCCCGCTAGATAATCCCTCTTGTCCGGAACCTGGCAAGATCTTCCCGGGCGAATCCCAGCCTCTCACATATGATATCTTCATTATGCTCCCCGAGTCGAGGCGCGGGCCGGCGAATATTCCAGGGAGTCTCGGACAGCTTAAAGGGAGCGCCCGGGTAGACCAGTTGTCCCGCCTCCGCGTGGTCTACTTTCTGAAAATAGTCGCGCTCCCTCAGATGTTCGGAGTTGACCAACTCCTCGGTGTTGTACACAGGCGTAAAAGGGATGCGGCGAGCCCGACAAAGTTCGAATATCTCGTCCTTAGTGTGTCTCATAAGCCAGGGCGCCAGTAGGGCATCCAGCTCGTCGGCGTTCTTGGCTCTGCTGAAACGGGTGGCAAACCGGGCATCTTTGGCCCACTCGAAGCCACCGGCCGCCTCGACAAAGCGGTCCCATTGCTCGTTCTCGAGGGCGATCAAGCTCACGAATCCGTCCTTACAGGGCAGAATCATATAGGGATAAATGCCGCTAAGCTCGCGATGACCACCACGTTCACCGAGACTACCACCAAAGATATAGGAAGTAATCAGTCGACCGACTAGCATGCTCCCGAGACACTCCGCCTCGGAGATATCGACGTGCTGGCCTGTACCATGCCGTCGCTGGTCCCACACGGCCACCAGCGCCGCGGCCGCGCCATTAATACCACCCTGATAGCTTGTCTGATCCTCCGGCGCCATTATGGGCTCTCGCTCCGGACGGCCAACCAGGAACATGGACCCGCTAGCGGCCGATGTGTTTAGCGGATAGCAGTTATAGTCCTTGTAGGGACCGGCGTTCCCCATAGGGCGGATCGAAACCATGATGAGACGGGGATTGATCTTTCGCAAGCTCTCGTAGTCGAGGCCCAAATCCGCCATCACCTTCGGCGGATAATTCTGAACGAGGACGTCGGCATCCTGGAGGAGACTCTTGAAAATATCCTTGCCGGTGGCCTGCCCCGGATCCAGAGTAATGCCAAGTTTGTTGGTATTCAGATAGAGGTAGAGACCACTCCGCTCGGGATGGGGAATATCACCGGGAAAAGGCCCCAGGCGACGAGCACGGTCACCCGCAATCGGCGGTTCGATCTTGATGACCTCTGCACCAAGGTCGGCCATGAGCTTGGTGCAATAGGGACCGGAGATATGCTCGGCATACTCCAACACCTTGAGATCTGACAGAGCCCCTTCTACCATCTGGCACTTCCTCGCGGTCAATTAGTGGCGCGATTATAGCACACTTTGCGCCCCAAGGGCTGATAGGTCGGGCTTCTCGACGAAATAGACCAGGTGCGCCGGGCAACGACAGTCTGAGGAACCGAACCGTGCGGCTACCAACCTGGCCCCGGGCCAACTGCCGACCAATCTCGCCCAACCGCATTCGAGACGCTCCGGGCCAACAGCGACCCAGGCCTCTGCGACCTCTGCGACCTCCCGTAGATAGTCAACGTGCCAGCGAAGGAGCTTGCCTTGCTTCAAATGGCGGGCCAGCCGCTGCCGCAAGCCACCTAGGGCGCTCCCAATATAGACGTAGTAACCGGCCGGAAACAAGAAGTCACCCAATTTACCTACTACCAAATGCTGCGGCTGGTCCAAACGGAGCAAGATAGCATAGGTTCCTATATCCAAATACTCAGCCCTCCCAACCAACCGAGGCCATCATAAATCAGCGAAAGTTGACAGATCAATTTCCCGCCTGCGGGCCAAAGAAGGACAAAGCCAGGAAGAAGATAGGAAGATCGCGGGTCTGCTTTGCCGTCACTTGCATTCTTACCACAACTCCGGCTAGAATATAGCCAATCCAAAAATACAGGGGCAGGTGTGAAATGGCAAGTACTGACGCCACCGCAAGCACAGCTTTTCGGAAATGGGGAGTGTTCCTCATTGCCTTTGTGGTTGTCGTGCTGGATCAGATCAGCAAGCACCTCGTACGGACTAACTTTACCATAGGTCAGTCCATGCCGGAAAGCGGGATCTTCAGGCTCACCTACTATACCAACACCGGCGCTGCCTTCAGCATCCTCCCCGACAGAACCACCTTATTCATAATCGTAGCATTCGTCGCCATCGCCATCATCGTGTTCTACAGTCGTCGATTGCCCGGGGAGAGGATCCTCGTACGAACCGGGCTTGGCCTCCAGCTTGGTGGCGCCATTGGCAACCTCACCGATCGACTTGTTCACGGGCAGGTCACCGACTTTATCGACATAAGCATTTGGCCCGTCTTCAACATTGCCGACACAGCCGTTTTCACTGGCGTTGGTCTCCTGGCCTATTTCCTTCTGATCCAGACCCCGAAGCCGGTGGAACCGGTACGGCCAGCGGGAAGCGAACCTCAACGCGAACCCCAGCGGGAGGCGTAATCGTCAGTTGTTAGCCGCCGACTTTCAGTCGGCGGAAGGGATCCGCGTGATAGAAGAAATCAATCTCTCCGTTTCCTCTCCTTCGCCTCGCCTCGATCGATACCTGGCCGAACATTTGGCTGAGCGCTCCCGCTCCTACATACACCACCTGATCGAAGAAGGCCACGTCCGCCTAAATAACAAGATCGCCAAGCCCAGCCAGCGTCTTTCGCCTGGCGATGAGATCGTCGTGGAGATCCCTGCTGCCAGGCCTACCACCGCGGAACCCGAGGATATCCCCTATGCTGAGGTCTTCGAAGATGCCGACCTCGTCATCGTCGATAAGCCCCCTGGCCTCGTCGTCCATCCCGCCGCCGGCCATGAACACGGCACCCTGGTCAACGCTTTGCTGGGCCGGCATCCCGATCTAACCGGGATAGCCGGTACCGTCCGTCCCGGCATCGTCCACCGGCTCGACAAGGACACATCGGGTCTGATGGTGGTGGCAAAAAACGACCGGGCCCACCACAGTCTTTCCCGGCAGATCAAGGATAGGCAGGTGTTGAAGCGCTATATCACCCTCGTAACCGGCCTGGTTTCGCCGGACGAAGGCACCATCGACGCGCCAATCGGGCGGGATCTCCGAAATAGGAAGCGCATGGCTATCAGTCCGAGCGGCCGTCCAGCGCGCACTCACTATCGGGTTCTCAAGTCCTACGATGGCGACTTCACCCTCGTCGAGGCCACCCTGGAGACAGGCCGCACCCACCAGATCCGCGTCCACTTCGCCGCCATCGGTCACCCGGTAGTGGGCGATGCGGTATACGGCCAGAAGTCTCCCCTCGTCCCGCGCCAGTTCCTCCACGCCACCACCCTCGGCTTCCGTCTCCCCAACATCGGCGAATGGGCCGAGTTCACCTCTCCCCTTCCACCCGACCTCCGCCAGGTTCTGGAGGCGCTAGACCGGCAGTACGGCCCCCGGTGCTAGTGGTCGTTTTCCGGTGGAGCTTACGACGGCCCAAACCGTGTAGGGGCCAAGTCCTTCCCAGACGGACGGTGGGCCTTGGCTTCGTCGTCTGGCTAGTTCGCAAATGCTTCGCCCCCTCTCGCCCGTGAACTCGACAAATGCCGCACTTGTGTCAAGACTCGGTGGCCGGGACGGTTTGCGTTACTCGCTCATCAGGCGCCGAACCTCTCTCCATTTCATTCTCGCCCCGCTACGAACCAGCGCTTCGGCATAAATGCGGGCGGCCAGGCGCTGCATGCGGTACACGGACGCAACCATGATTCTTACAGCGAGCTTGGCTCCAGTCCCTGCCGTCGCGTTCCCGCCCAGATGTTAGCTGAAAGTAAAAGACAGATGGGGTGGACGCGGAATTCCATGGCGATTGCCCGCTTCACCCCGCATTGTCCACGCGATAATGGGATCATCCATTAGCCTTGACAGTCCTTTTGGCTCAATGGGTGAAGGCGGACGCCACCATAAGGTATTCAAGAACCCACGGCTGACTCACTTTGTCCGTATCTTCTCCCATCCGCGGTTTCACGCTCACCGAAAGATTACGGACCGGCTCGGACACTTGACACGCTCCTTGGCCGGACTTATAATACGTGTAGGATGATATATATCTGTTATACCAATACTTCTATTCTACGAATGATTGTCGGCGACGTAACTAATGGTGAGTGAAGAGAGGGAAGTGTTCAAAATGCAGGACGAACGCGAAGAACTCATCGACCAGATGATGCAGGCCACCCGGGCCTTCTACCACCAGCATCTCCAGTGCGGCGGCGGTCGTCAGTGGACCGAGGCGGATCTGACTATGCCCCAACTCAAAGTCCTTCTCACGGTCGCCCTAAACCAGGGGGTAACGATGACCCATTTGTCCCGGGCGGTCGGCATGACCCTTTCAACTGCCACGGGCGTTGCCGATAGACTTGTCGCCGAGGGACACGTCCAGCGTGAGCACGATCCCCACGACCGCAGACTGGTCCTGCTGCGACCAACCCGGTCTGGCCTGGCGCTCGTGGACAATCTCACCGCGGTCGGTGAGGCAAGTTTCAAAGCGATTTCCAATCACCTCAGTCTTGAGGAACTTCGACTGGTGGCTCGGGCCATGCACGTGATGCACGGCGCCATGCTACAGGTCGCGCGAGAGGAACAAGTCACTGGCGACGTCTAGATCCGAATTCGCCTTGATCTCGCACGGTGTCAAAGCCCCGTTACCGTCGCGCTGGAATAGGCGGGGCAAGTCACAGCCCAACAAGGCTGGTTTAGGGAGATAACGATGATACGCACCTATGCAAAAGTAGCTCTCGCCGGTATGCTCGCGATAGCGGTCATTCTATCCGGTTGCAGCCAGACAACCCAACCGCCTGCCGCAAAATCCGGCACTCCTGCGCCTGGCAGCGGTCTGGCCGCTCCGGTTAATGTGTCGGTAGACACGGTTAGACGCGGCTCTCTCTCGAGTGGTCTATCCTTCTCCGGAAATGTTCAGGCCAGGCAGCAGGTTAACCTTGTGCCGAAAGTGTCAGGGCGGGTCACCAGGCTTGCTGTAGACGTCGGCAGTGTGGTCAAGACAGGCGACACGCTTCTTGAACTAGAGCAGGATACCCTGAACTTGCAGTTAGCGCAGGCTCAGGCCGGCCTCGACGGAGCACAGGCAAGGCTGAGCGGCCTGGAGGCGGGAGCACGACCGGAGTTAGTTGCACAGGCTCAGGCCGGGCTCGATGCGGCGCAAGCGAGGCTGAACGCCATGGAAGCCGGCCCGCGGGTGGAACAGGTTGGGCAGGTTGAGGCGAATCTCAAAAGCGCTCAGGCACGTCTGGATCAGATCAAGGCGGGACCGACCGAGGAGCAAATCCATGCGGCAGAGGCGCAGGTGCGTGTAGCGAAGAACCAGCTATACCTACAACAGTTACAGGCCGATGCCCTCCTTGGCGGCATGTTCGCCGGTAGCTTCAATTATGACCAGAAGAATGCCCAGGCAGGCATCATTTCTGAACAAATCAATTTCGCCTCGGCCAACCTCGCCCAACTCAAGGCCGGGGCTTCCGCCGAGCAACTGGCCCAGTCCGAAGCCGCCGTGGAGATCGCCAGACAGCAATTAGCTATGGCGAAGCAGCCATTAACGGAATATGATCTGCAGGCAGCAGGCGCGGCGGTGGCGCAGGCGCAGGCAGCAGTCGATCTAGCCAGGCAACCGGCAACCAAATACGATCTTCTGGCCGCCCGGGCAACGGTAGCCCAGGCGCAGGTGGCGGTTGACCTGGCCAGGCTGCAACTCGCTGAAGCAACGGTGAAAGCGCCGTTCGCCGGCGTCGTTTCGCAGCGACAGGCGTCCCTCGGCACGATGGCCGGTCCAACATCACCGGTCCTCACGCTCATCTCCGCCGATACCGAGGTCGCAGTAAATGTCGACGAGCGTTCCCTGGCGACGATCAAGGCCGGACAGACGGCGAAGATCACGGCCAGCGCCTATCCCGGCGAGGAATTCTCCGCTACGGTGTCCAGCGTCGCTCCGTCAGTGGATGCCAAGAGTCGAACAGCTCAGGTGCGCCTGTTTCCCCAAGATGCGGCTGGCAAGCTCCGCGATGGGATGTTCGCCCAGGTGCAGCTATCGGTTGGCGCGTCCAACCGAGAAGCTCTCTTGGTGCCCAAGAGCGCCGTGGTTCAAGAAAGTAGTAACACCGTCGTCTATTTGGTGGCGGACGGCAAGGTCAAACGCCAGATCGTGACCATCGGCGCCTCGAGCGGTGATCAGATTGAGATCGTGGCGGGGCTCACAGAGGGGCAGAAAGTCGTTATCTCCGGCCTCGCCGGACTCCAAGATGGCCAGGAGGTTTCTGTACGATGACCTATGGTGATGCTCCCGGCAACCTGACGCCTGACAACAGGAAAGGCGGCACAGAGGAGCCCATAAAGAAGCCAGCGATTCCGCGGATATGGCTCGCCGATCTGTCGATTGCCCAGCCAGTGTTCATCACAATGTGCGTTCTGGCGATCATTGTGGTCGGGCTAATTTCTTACACCCGCATGGGGTTAAACCTCTTCCCGAACATATCATTCCCGATCGCCGTCATTCAGACGACTTATCCCGGGGCCAACCCCGAGGAGATAGAACGCTCCGTCACCAAGCCAATTGAGGACGCTCTCATCTCCATCAACGGAGTCGACACCGTTAGCTCGACCTCAATGGACAGTGTTTCTATGGTCATTGTTCAGTTCGACATGGATAAGAACGACAAGGAAGGCGTAGATGACATCCGGACACGCATCAACACTATGCGTAACAGCCTCCCTGCCGATGTTCAAGACCCGGTGATCCTCCGATTTGACCCTTCGGGTACCCCGATCATGTCATTCGCGGTGGCCGACACCACTGGTAAGCGCTCTGTCGCAGAATTGCGATCCATCCTCGAAGACCAACTCAAGCCACGACTCGAGCAGGTCCAGGGTGTCGCTGCCGTGAATGTGGTCGGTGGCATTGTCCGCGAGGTACACGTCGATCTCAAGTTAGCGCAACTCGAAGCCCAGGGTATCTCATCATCGCAAGTCACCCAGGCCATTCGCACGGAAAGCCTCGACGTACCGGCGGGACGAATCTCCGACGGACAGCGCGAGGAGTTGTTGCGAACGTCTGGCCAGGTAAAGTCACTGGCGCAGTTGGGCGACATTCCTGTGGTCACCAGGCCCAGTGGGGTCGTGGTCAAGATCAAGGACGTTGCGACCGTCGCCGAGGGACAGGCCGAAGTCAGGACGTTGTCGCGTCTCGACGGTCGGGATAGCGTCGTTGGCCAGGTCCAGAAGCAGTCTGGCACCAATACGGTCGCGGTGGCTGACGGCATCAAACTGGAACTGGATCGATTGCAGAAGGAAAACCCCGAACTCAGTTTTGCCATCGCGTACGACGAGTCGGTCTTCACCCGCCAGTCTGTTCAGGATCTGATGAGTTCACTCCTAATAGGCGCCATTCTGGCGGCGCTGGTGGTGCTGCTATTCTTCCGGGATCTGCGAAACACCCTGGTAACCGTTGCCGGCTTGCCCATGGTATTGCTCGGCACCTTTGCAGTCCTCCATCTCCTTGGCATCACGCTCAACATGATCAGCCTGATGGCCCTCTCGCTTTCAGTGGGCATGCTGATCGACGACGCTATTGTTGTCCGCGAGAATATCTTCCGCCACATGGAGGGGGGTGAAGAGCCCAAGATAGCAGCCGGACGGGGTGCCGGTGAGATCGCCCTGGCCGTCATCGCCGTTACGTCGACCATTGTTGCTGTGTTCCTGCCTGTGGCCTTCACCGGTGGTATAACCGGCCAGTTTATGCGCGACTTTGGTGTTACAGTTGCCGTTGCCGTGCTGATCTCGTTGGTAGAGGCCTTGACCCTCGCTCCCATGCTCTCAGCCTTTTTCTTCAAGCGGGTTGATTCCTCACGCCAAAGTCAGAAAGGCCTGATCGGGAGCCTGTTCGAGGGACTTAACCGGCGATATCACGCTGTTCTACGCTGGTCGCTCGGTCACCGGCTGATTGTTGTGGTCGTGGCCATCGCGATCTTCGGCGCCAGTCTGGCGCTCCTGCCTTTCATGGTGTTTTCTTTTGTGCCTGATACCGACCAGGGCCAGTTTGCCATCAACGTCGTTCTTCCGCCCGGCGCTCGCCTTGGCGACACCGATCAGAAGGTTAGGGCCGTTGAGCAGATCGTCAAAGGTGCCCCTGAGGTCGCTCACGTGTTTACAACTGTTGGTAGTAGCGATGGATCGGTTGAAGGGGCCACGGTCAATGTGAAGCTTAGAGAGCTTGGTCAAACCAATGGCCTAATCGAGCGACTGCGCCCACAAATCCAACAGGCCATAACAGGAGCGAAACTTTCGATCAATCGCCAATCGGGCTCAGCCATAGCTGGCGGCTCGGCAATGTCTGCCCTGACCGGCGCGCCAATTCAGTTTGCTGTACAGGGCGATGATTTTAATGCGCTGGATCAGATATCGGCTGAGTTGGTCAATCGATTCAAGGAGATCCCTGGCGCCATTGACGTCGACCGTTCAATCAAAGCGGGTAAGCCCGGGCAGGTGATCATTCTGGATCGTTCAAGAGCGGCCGATCTAGGCGTTGGTTCGGCTCAATTGGGTGCCACTGTGCGCTCACTCGTCAACGGTGATCGCGCCGGAACATACCGTGCTGGTAACAAGGACCTGAACATCATTGTCCGCCTGGCGGAGGCCGATCGGACTAACATCGCCAGTATCCAACGCCTGCCGATCATGACTGCTCGCGGAAATCAAGTGCCGCTTTCGACCGTAGCCACCATTGTCGAGTCAAGCGAGCCGAGCCAAATCAGCCGGGACAATCGGCAGCGCCAGGTACTGGTAGTTGCGAACTATCTCGGCCGCAGCGTTGGCGAGGTTCTGGCAGATGCTCGGTTAGCCGTGGCATCTCTGGATCTGCCTTCGGGGGTAACCATCAAAGTTGTCGGGCAGACGAAGATGCAGGACGAGATGATGTCCAGTTTCAGCCTTGCCCTCGGCCTTGCCTTGCTTTTCGTCTATATGATACTGGCTTCGCAGTTTCGTAGCTTCGTTCACCCATTCACGATCATGCTGGCGCTCCCATTTTCAATTGTCGGCGCTCTGCTGTCCCTCTTCATCTTCCGCTTCAACTTCGATATGCTGGCGATGATCGGGATCATTCTCTTGATGGGTTTGGTAACCAAGAATTCTATTCTGTTAGTAGAGTTCATCAACCAACTCCGGCGGCGAGGGCTCAGCGTGCTGGAGGCAATTCTCGAGGCCGGGCCAATCAGGCTCCGGCCGATCTTAATGACCACACTGGCCATGATCTTCGGTATGCTGCCCTCGGCGATTGGGATCGGCGCCGGGTCGGAGATGCGCAAGCCAATGAGTGTCGCCGTGATCGGCGGGCTACTAACTTCAACACTGCTGACGCTTGTGGTAGTGCCGGTTGCGTATTCTCTTATCGCCGATCTCAGCGCACGAATACTTCGCTCACGCCAGGCCCCCGCCGCGATAGCCGTTCAAGAAGTCCTTTCGATTGGCCAGGGCGCACAAGAGGCTGGCAGATAATTGCGACAGCAAGATTTCGAGATCAGCTCTCCTCAGCCTTCCCAAAGAGCTGCCGTTTGTCGAACCATGACTTGAAGATAAGGTAGACGCCAAGGACGACAAGCAGGAGACCCCCATCCAGCGAGGTCATTCCGAAAAGATCGGCGATCCCACCAAGCACGGCAATGACACCAACTACGGTCGTGAAGCCGCTCATCTTGATCTTGTAGGAGTAGCGGGCGGCGTTGAGACCCAGCATGATCAATCCAACACCGATGGACCAGAGACCCTTCGGTACTTGCTCGCTCGGCACGAAAGCGAATCCGCCGAGCATAATGAGGAAGAATCCCCAGCCGATCGTTTCCATGCGTTTGTTGAGGGCGGCCTTCTCCGCATTTATCACTTCAAACTGCCTCCTATAGCTTCGATCGGGCGGTTTCTGCCAAATTGGCTCTCGCGGTGGCCTGCAACCTCAGGCCTCTCGACGGAACCTTCTACTTTCGGGCCGGCCCCGGGCTTCACAAAACATCCTCGTGGAATTCCTCGCCCCGTCGTCTCGTCCGGGTTGCGCCAGCACTCGACCGCTTGCGCTATTATACACTTCTCGACCGGCCATATCAATACTGATTCAATGGCTATTCTGGACCCGATGGCGTGAGTCAATGGAACTTGTAGAACTGGTTGTCCTGAAACCATAGTGTATGTGTGTGAGAGCGAATTGTGCTATGATTCGGCTAAGCTGGCGGGGAGGACGGATTGATAGTTCCCGTGGAGAGGCAATATCTGACGCCAGACCGGTGCGGACTGTTCACCGGCGTAGTCGAGTTGACGCTGACGTCCATAGTTTTGCCCCGAAAGAGGATGAAAGAACAAGGAGGAGCTTATCATGTCGGAATGCTCAGACTGTGCGGTGTTCGTATGCGGCAAGGGGGAGACGGAGCGGGTGCCCAAGAACTGCCCGATTGTTTTGAATCCCCTGGTCGATACCCGTGAGATCTTCGCCGATCCGGAGATTCGCACCATCGCTCACGCGGCGGCGGTTGTGGAGTCCCGCGGCTACATGCACTGGACGCGCGTCGAGGAAACCATAGAGTTCGCCCGCGCCATTGGCGCCAGCAAGGTAGGCCTGGCTTTCTGCGTCGGTCTTAGGAACGAGGCCAAGGTATATGGGAAGGTCCTGGAAGCAAACGGCCTGGAGGTAGTGTCGATTGCTTGCAAGGCTGGGGCGATCCCCAAGGAGGAAATCGGCATCGCCGACCACGACAAAGTGAGGCCCGGAAATCTGGAGGTCGCCTGCAACCCGGTGGCGCAGGCGCTGGTGCTGAACGAGGCCGGAACTCAGCTCAACCTGAT
>JAUSEJ010000093.1 GCA_030650265.1 Dehalococcoidia bacterium
ATAGTCATCTTTAAGATCGACGCCATCTATAACTGCCCGCACGGAGGCTGCCTGGCTATGAGTGGCGTCGGCGGCAATAAACCGCTCAAGACTGAACTTTACGTCCGCTGCCGTCAAGTCGCTGCCATCGTGGAACTTGACACCCTTTCTAATGTAGAAGGTGTGGGACTTTCCGTCGGGGGATATCTCCCACCGCTCGGCTATGCCCGGCTTTGCCTTGCCGTCATTGCCCAGCATAACCAGTGAGTCAAAGATAGCGGACGCGTAGTAATTGTAATAAGTTGTCTCGCCAATAGGTGGATCTACGGCACGCATGCTAGCGAATACTGTGCCAAACTTCAGAGTACCTATGGGCTTTGCTGGCCCAGTGGGAACCGGTGTACCCGGGGAGGATGACGTGTCGGAACACGCACTGAGACCCATAGCGGCGACAGCGGCTATGGCAAGGACGAGCGCGATGGATTTGGTCCGCATTCTCATGATGTTACTCCTTCTGCCGTTTCATTTGACTTGTTACCCCAAAGATGCCAACTGCTAGTGATTTGCGCCGGCCGGCGCCTCGATCTCCGCGATGATCTTTGCCAGCCAATTCGCTTCGTCGGGAATGGACGTGGACATCCATTTGCCGACATCTCCGGCCAGCGCCAGAATGCCGATCTCGCCAGCATAAGGACCGGGGATACAATCGAGGCCGCAGTACATAAGCCTGTTCAGTTTCTGGTAGAGCCCGTATTGGGTCATGGATTTGTCATGGGCCAGTGCTACGTCCAGATAATACTCCGTCGGAGGCAGTTTCTCCCGCAGTGAGGGAGTGGCCCCATATACCGAACCGGGTGGAAGTCGCAGGTTGGTGAAGGTCGGCATCACGCCATTCTTGATTAGCCAGTTGTTCCCTTCGATATGGCAATCTCGTGCCTCCTGCCAGGTCGAATGCCCGTTTTCCGGCATCAGCGTAAGTCCGGCGATGATCTTGCCCCCCACGTTGCCAACGCCAAAGATATCCACGGCGTCCTGGAAACCTTCCAGCCATTTCTCATAGGGTCTTGTCTTCGCCTTGCCCGGAAGTATCGCGCCAAACAGATCGCGGTCCCATACCTCCATCTGGAGGGTGATGCAGTCGAGTCCCGAATCCTTCATTCTCTGCATGGCCTTCCTTTCGGTGGCCTCGGTATGGAGAGTGAGATTGGGCTTGTAGGCCAGGGCGCTGCCGATCTTCTCCACAAACTCAAGATGGATTTTCGACTCCTTCTCGGCGTCGGTGAAGCCACCCATCTCGAAGCGACCTTCGACAAACCTCGTCTGAGAACCGAGGATCTGGTAGGCCTCGATGGTATCCTGAAGGTTGACAGTCACCGACCGACCAAGGCCGACAGAACGGGAATCTTCTTGAGTCGAATTGAAGTTGCAGAATTTGCACTCATCGCCCGTGGCAAAGTACTCGCAGTACCGCACAGGAAAAATGAAGAAGCAGCGGCGATTGGTGGTAACCACACTCGAGACTCGCGTGCCGCGGCTGGTGGCTAGATCGTCCTTGGTCCCTTTGCGGCGCTCGAAATAGTGGATATCCTGAACCTTCTCGTCACCCTCGTAAAAGGCCAACTGGCCATTTAGGTCTCTGACCTCATAGGGGCTCTTAGAATTCCTCTGTAGCACTACGCTCATGCCCCTGTTCATGAAGACCTGACCGGGGCGAAGCAGCATGTCTCCCTTGGCTCGCCACGGTCTCTTCTCCAGCACCTGTTTCAAGGTCACGTCGTGGTCGTAGGACTGGTAGCTTCCTCCGGCAGGCGCCCATTCGCTCGCCTTGTCGAGGTCATCGGTGTCGGCCACGCCACGATTGATGACCTCCCACTTGATAATGATCTCACGGGGAATAGTCGGGTATTGCTTCTGTAACTCGTCGATTCGGCTCATTGCCCTGGCTCCTTATAGCGATAGTTGTCACGAGTGGGACTATCTTAACAGGAGCGGAGCCCGTCTACATCAGAGAATACTACTCAATGACTACCTAATCTATCACTCAAGCTAAACGGGGCCGGCTTCGATTACAAATCGGGCGAGGGCGGTTCGGGAGTTGATACCGAGGCGGGTATAGAGGCGATCGAGGTGATTGTCGACGGTGCGAGTGCTGAGGACTAAACGCCTGGCGATGGCGCGAGTCGTCAGACCCTCTGTCACTAGCCGCGCTATCTCGATCTCGCGCTCGCTGACGGGGACGCCACCGAGACGCAACTGGT
>JAUSEJ010000095.1 GCA_030650265.1 Dehalococcoidia bacterium
CGATTGCCGGGGTGTCCTTGATGCCCTGGCTCAAGGTCTCCCATTTGACGATCAACTCACGAGGCAGATCCGGATACTTCTTCTGCAATTCATCAACTCTAGTCGCTGCCTTGCCTCCTGATTTGTACTTGCCGATTAGGCCGGTTTCCGATAAGGCGTCAACCTACCCCGCCTGGGCGACGCTCTCAAATAGAGCAACTTGATTTTAGCACGCATGACCCCCACCGAAAGTCACGAGAATTACGCAATCGAGTGCGCGTTTCCTTCCACGGACGGCAAGTAGCAAATGCGTAATTGTACCTAATGAAACAGAGGTCCCGATGCTGGCTAAAGCAGGCCGGCGTCAAACACAAGTCGGGCGAGGGCCATGCGGGAGTTGATGCCCAGGCGGGTGTAGATACGGCGGAGGTGACTGTCCACAGTCCTGGGGCTGAGAGTAAGGCGCTTGGCTATCTCGTCCGAGGTATGGCCTGCGGCAATAAGCCGGGCAATCTCAAGCTCGCGTGGGCTCACCGAGACGCCGCCAAGGCGGCTCTGCTGCGACGCACGAGGCGAAATTCCCAAGTCTGCAAGCACCTGCCGGGCGCGTTCGGCATGGCGCCGGGCGCCAAGACTCTCGAAGGTAGCCAAGCTCTGGCCAGCAGCCTGAACGGGGGTGAGGGGATGTTCCGCGTCCCCGGACCCCTCACCCTTGATCTGTGCCAGCTCCAACAAGGATCGGGCGGCCTCGTACGGCATTTCTAGAGCTGTGAAAATATCATGTGCCCGCGTCAGGCAATCGATAGCCATCTCCTGCGGGCCAAGGCCTTTCCGAGCCAGACCCTCACAAAGTGATGCGAGAGCAATCGAATATAGATTGCCGGTTGGGCCTAAGTCAGCGATATTGTGGGCAGTGTCCAGCGCGCCTTCGGCATCACCAGCCGCTAGCTGCGCTTCAGCCAGCAGCGCCAGTCCAATCGGCAGGAATGGCGGCGCCAGGCGAAAAGGATCCGTTGGCGTTGCTGGCGGACCGACGAAACTTCTGGCAATCTCCAAGGCGTGCTCTACCTGACCTCCTTCGAGAGATAAGGACACCTCAGTTAAATCGACCAGGCCGCGAACATACCTGTCAATTGGGCCATCTGTTGGCGGATTGCCAAAGGCTGCCCTTGCTTCGGAAATGCAGGCCTCAGCCTCTGGCGTATTCCCCTGCAAGGCAAGGATCATGGCTCTTGTGGCCAGTGAATTGGCCATGTCACGGGGATGACCCACCCGACGAGCAAGCGCTATGGCCTCTGAGGTGCACCGTAGCGACTCATCCCAGGCGCCAGACATGAAGCTGGCATAGGCCAGTCGTGAGCGAAGGATGACCTCTGATGAAGGCACGCCCAGACGTTGCACCTGGATCAAGCCACGTTCAGCGTAACGACGCATGAACTGATGATCGCCCAGGCGCATCCCGATATCGACCAACCAACCATACAGACGGCATGAAGTCGCCAACTCCTGGGCTTCTTCGGCAATCTCTAGAGCGTGCAAAGCGCGCTCTAGAGCACCGTTGACGTCATTCGCCAGAAGACTGGAAATGGAAGCCACAAAATTCGCTTCGGCTTCTGCTCGGGGCGATGCCGAGAGTTTGGCCAGAGACAAGATCTCTGTCGCGGTCTCTGCCATGCCCTCGGCGTCACCACGGCGGTGGCAGATTTGAAACCGGGCGGAGTGTAGGTCAATCAACTCCCGGGAAGGCTTATCCTTCCCTACAAGGACCAAGGAGGCCAAACCGGTCCGTATGTGAGCTTCGGCGACAT
>JAUSEJ010000096.1 GCA_030650265.1 Dehalococcoidia bacterium
TCGGTTGTCCGTACGCCGTTGGCGAACGAGAGGATCTGAGTCTTGTAGCTGCGGCTGTCCGGTTGCAAGGCCACTTCCAGCGATACATCCTCCCGTGTCCTGGCAATCGAGATGGGCAACTTGATGAGCGGGGCGCCGCCCGGCATCAGCCTCTGAACGTAGTCCACTAGACCCTTCTCGGAATGAAAAGCCCGATTGACGTTCTTGCCTTCTTCCTCATCCCAGTAAGTAAAATCTATCTTCAACCCGCGATTAAGACAGGCCGTCGCCTCGAAGCGGAACGTCAGAGCCTCGATGTCGTAGACCACGTCCTCATCGAATATCGTCTGGTCATATAGCCAGGCGATCTGGGTGCCATGCAGCAGGCCCTTGTATGGTACGATCACCGGCTTGCTGAAAGAGCCACCATGCCTGAATTCCTGATGATAGTGCTTGTTGTCCCGCCAGATATCAACCACCAACTCGCTAGAGAGGGCGTTGATGACGGTAAGGCCAACGCCGTGAAGGCCGCCGGCCTGCTTATAGGCGCCGGCTTCGAATTTGCCACCGGTGAAAGGTTTTAGGAATATCCAGGCCGCCGCCGGCAGCACGACGCCGCCAGACTCTTTCGGGTCGATGGGAATACCCCGCGCCTCGTCTCGCACAGTCACCCGACCGTTCTGCTCGATGGTCAGATGCAACGTAGACCCAAAACCGGCGGCGAACTCGTCCACGACGTTGTCGACTGCCTCGTAGATGAGATGCAGGAGGCCGGAAGTGGAGGTGGAGCCGATATACATGCCAGGGCGCTGGCGGATATGCTGGACACCCTCGAGGATTTGAATGTCGGCGCCGGTATAGGCCGCCGCAGTGCCCGTCTCATTCTTCTTGCCCCCGTGCTGACCGGCTGCCCTTCGTTTCGCCACTGCTGGCTTAGTTACTGGCGCGGCCACCACAACGGCAGCCGGAGCGGCCTTCTTGACAACGGTTTTGCTGCTCTCCGTCTTGGCATCAAAGAGAGACATCTGCGCCGCGGCATTGGCCGGGGCATGTCCACTGACCTTGGCCGGCGTTTTTGACGCCTTCTTTGTCGATATATCGTCTGCTTTCTTGGTCAACTACGTCGCTCCTCGTACCCACCATCGGTAGGGGCGGTGCCCCCGTGCCCACCATCTGTGTCCCGCTAAGGGAAATTCCCTTTGATGCGGTCCAACAACATCGGGGGCTATCTTAGCATACTCCGCCAAACTCGTCACGCCAAGATAGTAACTCATCTTACAACCCCGAAACAAGAACGCGTGTTCTATTGGCTATTATGCACCATTGTAATCCAATTTGTAAACCATTTCTTGATGGCACAGTGTGGCAAGTATGGCGTATCACTTGCGGAGTGGGCGGTGGCAGGAGGTACGCTATCTGAACCGCGGATTCGCCAGATTACGCTGATCACGCTGATTCCAGTGGCGCCATCGACAACAATTGCCAGTTCTACAAGCTGATCTCGCTGATTTGGCTCCAAATAGGAGTTGCTCGTGCCGAACTCCGTGGAGTCAATCTGCGAAATCCAACAATCCGTCCTTCGGCTGAAGGACGGTTCAGACAACGTACCGAGCGCAAGGTGCCCGAAGCAAATCAGCCCCCCGTACCTACTCCCACGCTGGCGGTTCTTGCCATGCGCTTAATGCCAGAGCGGCGGCGGGCCATGAGGTCGACGGAGGCCTCGAGGCGGGTGATCATCCCTGCTTTGCCCATTTGCTCGTCGAGAATGAGGGTGAGGACGGGGATGTCGAAATCCTTGACCACCTTGGGAAAGATGTTTTGGGCGATTATCTCAGGCATGCAGGTGAAAGGCATCACATGGATGATGCCGTCGAAGCCGTCCTGCTTGTGAAGGACGGTCTCGCCAAGGGAGGATATGGCATCGCCGGAGACGTCGCGACTGAGATAGGGAAGAGCAGCTTTCTTGACCTTTTTGGCATGACTCATGCCTATCGCTTCGAGAAAGAGCCAGACCTTGCACCACTCGGTCAAGTAGGCCGAGCGGTGAACCTCCACGCCTCTGTGCCCCAACTCCTCCTCAAGGTCCATGTTGCAGAACGGGTCGATGGCCATGAAAAACTCGCCCAAAAAGCCGACCTGAAGGGGATTCGCATTGGGCTTCAGGGGGATGGCGTCCAGTTCCCCGAACAGCTCTCCGTTGGTCTTCTTTAGCTCTTGGGGTGTGTGGGCGGCGCAGACGCGGTCCCCGGCGTCCCGCCAAATCTTGCTGACCGATCCCTTGACCTTCTCCCTGGGTCGCAAGTAGTGGACACGACGCTCCAGCGAGTCCATGAGAAGCAGCTGTTGGAGGCCAAATTTCACGTCGCCCAGGACCTCCATCCAGGTCTTCTCCGGCCCCAAGACACTTCTAATGAACTTGGCCAGGCCAACGATGCCGCCTTCCTGCCAGTTAAAAATAACCATCTGGAAGTCGTAGCCAAGGTCTCGCAGCACGGCCTCGTGGAGTTTGGCGTAGTAGCCCAAACGGCATAGGCCGGGGCCGCCGATATCCAGCACCGTGTCGGCGCCGAGTTCCAACCCTTCCAACATGTTTCCCAAGAGCATCTTGTAGGGGAGGCAAATCCACTCGGGCGAATGCTTGACGCCGAGGGATAAGGTTCGTTTACTGGACTTGGGCGGGACAATGCAAGTGATCCCGTTCTTATCGAACAGGGATTTCAGGGGTACCCAGGCCGATCCGGCATGGGGAAATGTAACGATCATTGGCAAACCCTCTAAACTACGCCAGACTGGCGTCCTTCCGCCGAAGGATTTCGCGCACAACCTCACGGTCGTCGCAGGCCACTCTTAAATGGCCATAATCGATGTACTTCTCGTGGCCCCGGCCGGCAATGAGAACGGCGTCACCTGGCCTCGCTCTCGCCAGCACCAGCCGGATGGCCTCGAACCGGTCGATAAGCTTCTCATAATTCGTTCCGACTACGGCGCCCGCCTGCTTTGCCCCGGCCTCGACCTGGTCGAGGATGCGCCCGGGCTCTTCGTGATGCGGGGTATCGGTCGTGATGACAAAGAACTCAGACAACCTGGCGGCCAGCTCACCCATGGCGGGACGCTTGAGCTCGTCTCGCTCGCCGGGGCAACCGAACACTAACAGAACCCTGCCCGCGGTCTGAGAACGCAAGAAGGTCAGAGATTTCTCCATGGCCGCAGGCGTGTGGGCAAAATCCACGAAGACCGCGAAAGGCTGGCCGTGATCCACCCTTTCCCATCGTCCGGAGACACCGGAGAAATCGGCAAGACACCGTTGAATCACGTCCAAAGTAACGCCCAACGTGGAACAGAGCGCGATCGCCGCCAGCGCGTTGTAGACATTGTATCTGGCCAGCAGCCTGGTCGTCAACTCCACCTGGCCCGCGGGCGCCGTCAGCCGGAACGATGTCCCAGTGCCGGATAGTCTGATATCGTCGGCGCGGAAATCGGCCTCTCTGTCGATGCCGTAGGAGACAACGCGGCCCTTTGCTACCTGACGCAGGAAATCGAAGGATCTATCGTCGGCGTTAAGCACGGCAGTCTTGGGAATGCCCTTGTCGATGGACTCGCCGAGAAGGGTGAACAGTCGGGACTTGGCTTGCAGGTACTGGTCGACGTCCCGGTGGAAGTCCAGATGCTCGGCGGTCAGATTGGTGAATACGGCCGCATCATATTCGCAGGCCGCCACCCGATCGAGAACGAGAGCGTGAGATGTGCTTTCGATAATAGCGAAATCCATTCCTTCTGCTACCATCTCCGCCAGTAACTCCTGTATCGCCGGCGCCTCCGGGGTGCTCTGGCCGGTCTCGTTTGACCAGAGGCGTTGGCCGATCTTGAAATCGACCGTGCCGATAACGCCGGTAGAGTGACCGGCGGCCTCGAGAATGGCGCTAACCAGAAAGCTGGTGGTGGTCTTGCCATCCGTGCCAGTTATGCCTACCACCTTGAGCTTGCGGGCTGGGAAGCCTTGCAGGGCGGCGCTAAGGAAGGCCAAAGCCCGCCGGGCATTTGGCACTATTACGACAGGCACGCCTAAATCGTGAGCCTCTGGCATTCCATCGACTGATCGTTCGGCGACGACCGCCGCCGCCCCTCGCCTGATGGCCTCGGGGATGAAGGCACGGCCATCGACGCGCAATCCGGGAATGGCGACGAACAGGGAGTTACCGGCGACCTGCCGGGAATCCTGAAAAATGCCGCCGATATCGGGGTCGCCCTCGCCAAGTATCTGTTTGAGGGGTAAGGCAGATAGTAGCTCAGAGAGCTTCACGGTCTTGCTTTCATGGGTGAAGAATAGACCCAACTGGGTCTGTAAGCCGAGTTCTGTATCCGGGAGTTTACCCCGAATGGTGATCATCTATCTAGGATGTCAGTTACCTGACACCTCAAGCGACCAACCCGAGGACAGGACGGGCACGCCTTATAGTCCTCCTATTAGGTCTTGCTCCAAATGGGGTTTGCCTAGCCGACCGGTCACCCGGCCGCTGGTGAGCTCTTACCCCACCGTTTCACCCTTACCGACCGCAACTCAGCGGCTTGCGCCCCTGGGTCCGTCTAGGCGGTATGTTTCTGTGGCACTTTCCGTAGGGTCACCCCTCCTGGGAGTTACCCAGCACTCTGCCCGTTGGAGCTCGGACTTTCCTCGAACCTTGCAGCTCGCGATCACCTGACTCAGTTGGATCTACGGTAGTTTACCACGGCCTTCCGAGATGCGTCAACGAACGGATACAGGCGAAGGCGGCGCTTCAAGTTGATGCCATTTGCACGGTAGCAAGACTGCAATGCCGGACAGAGTCGCAGATCGCCATGAGTAACGAGCCTTACAACCAAAACCCGCCTTAGGCTGAAGCCATAGGCTAACAGCCGAAGCACGCTAAAGCGTGCTGGGAGACCAGGTTGGTCGTTCTCTAGCACGCTTTAGCGCGCTTGCGCGATTAGACTGATGATTGATCATCAGGCGACCGGGAGCAGGACTTGACCAAGTCTCGTTTTCCTATCTACCGCGCCGGGACGTTGATCGGCTTCGTTATCGCCGGATGGCCCACTCCCATACTGGGGACAAAGGTGGTATGCAGACCCGAAGGCCCTCCCGCCACGATGATCACGAGTTCGTCAGGCTGGCCCAGCAGGGGGACCATACCGTCGAACACGAGACCGAGCGTGTACTTCTCCGCCGCCAC
>JAUSEJ010000105.1 GCA_030650265.1 Dehalococcoidia bacterium
CGGGCGTCTTCGTCGCCACAGGGAGCACTCCCAACACGGAGTTTCTCGAGGGACTGCTGGCCTTGAACTCATCGGCGCAAGTGCCGACCAATAGTGCGATGGAAACGAAGATCGTCGGACTCTTCGCGGCCGGGATGGCGAGCGAGGGCCATGCCACTCATCCGGCGGTTGCCATAGGCGAGGGCATAGTCGCCGCGGAGTCGGCCAAGAGGTTTGTCGACAAACGTTAGGCAGTCTGAACCGCAGATTCACCGGATTTCGCTGATTACGCTGATTTATGTCGTGTGACCGGCAACGAATTGATCATTTCTGGAACTTAGCACGCCAAATCAGCTTATTCAGCGTTTAGAACCGAAGCAGTCCCGTCATGGATTCGAATATTTGACGAACTAAGTCCAACTTATGAGGAGGTCAGTTATGAGCGGGTCGAAGATGCTTGTTTTGGACCCGAGCGGGGAGCGAAAGGATTTGGGGTTCAGGTTGGCGCCCCGTCCAGCGGATCTCAAAGGGGCAACCGTTGGACTGGTGGACAATGGCCATTGGTGGAGCTTCGGCGTAGTGCTCCAACGCTACACTGAACTGCTCAAGGAGCACTACGGCGTCGAAAACGTCATCTACATGAATTGGAAGCAGACCGGCATGGATAAAAAGCAGGCAGGCCAGACCCACGAGGACGTAATAGAAGACCTTGCGGCAAAATGTCAGGTCGTCTTCACCGGCCTCGGCAACTGAGGGGGCTGTACGACGGGGAGTGTCCTCGACGGCATCGAATTCGAGAAGAGGGGTATTCCGGCAGCCACCTTTGTCACCAACTGGTTCCACTCATTAGCCGAGGCGGCGAGAAAGGGAGGAGGCCTACCGGATCTGAATCTGATCACTGTCCCCCACCCTTTTGACACTCTTTCCGAGAAGGAGGTGCTCGCCACAGCCGACAGGCTCTTCGGCGAGGCCATGGCCGCCATCACAACCGCGGCCCTGGTGCGCGTATCCAGGTAGCCATTAGGAGTCATGCGGTGCCTCTAATTGCTATTCCCAACGATCCAAACATCTTAGAGACCGGCGGGAGGACGCCTGAGCCGAGAACACCCAAATTCGTTTGTGAAGACGGGTTTAGGACTCAGAAATCATATTGTGCCTGGACAACGTTTCTGTTAAACTATGAACCAACAAACAAGCACGACAAGGAGCAGACCGCATGACAAGGGTTGATGACCTGCAGAAGATATATCCAAACCTTGCGAGGGAGATCATTGTCAGGTGGGAGGTGTTGGTCAATGGCATCAGAGATTCCGCGGTGCTGGATGAGGTAAGTACCTGGCATCCTGGTGGTTCTTTTCAGAGCCGTGACCATGATGTGACCCTGAAGGAGATAGCGGCAAAGAGACCGGGAACTGTCAGGCCTGGTTATGTGGCGACGCCAAGCCCCTTGTTCATGAAGAATGGCCTTGGCGCACTAATCACGAGAGACACCCAAAGCCCATATCAAATCAAGGCCCTTGGTGATGGCCGCTATGCCCTCTATGAGGGAAAAGAGGAGGTTCAAGAAGTCTATTTCCCGTTACCCAAGCCCTGGGCAGAAGGTCTCAAGACGGGTAAAGGAACGTCGGTTACCACCCTTGTCAACGTCAACCGCCGCTGCTTCAAGATCGCCCCGGTGCGCTTTTGCGAGTACTTCACCAATGGTGAGCAATGCAGGTTCTGCAATTACAACGCTACCTATGACGACGCCCGCTCAATTGGCACTGATTCCCCCATAACGATTAACCCGGAGGATACATTCGAAGCTTACGAGATCATTAGCTCGCAGACCCGACTTGTCGAAGGTCGTTTCCAAAGCGGCGCCGTAAAGAGCTCCGGGAAGGAAGCGAACATGCAGATTCGTTTTGTCGAGAGGATCGCTAGCGCCGCTTCCTACACACCAAATCTAGGCATGAGTACGCCACCGCTGGACAGAAAGGGCTTGCAGAGACTCAAGGACGTGGGGCTTTCTTGCATCGCCTCCAACCTTGAAGTTTGGGGAGCCGAGATGTTCGAGGCTGTGTGTCCCGGAAAAGCAAAGTACAGGGGACACGAGCGCTACCTGGAGGCCTACCTGGAAGCGGTAGACATCTACGGCCGCGGCCAGGTGGCTTGCAATTTTGTGGGCGGTGTCAGCCTGATGCCAGAAAACGGACACAAGACATGGCAAGAGTCCCGCGATTCCCTGATCGAGGGCTTCCGCTGGCTAATCAGCAACGGTGTCGTACCCAAATTCCAGGCGATGCGCCTGGGAACGGGATCAATCTATGGGGACAACCTGGCGAACCGGGCAAAGCTGGCGCCCACCGAGTATTATCTGGATGCAGCGTTGGCCCATCACGGCATAATGATGGAATACGAACTCTATAAGATAGTCAACAAGTTCATGCCATGTCCGCTGGACTGTCTCCCAAGCCTCTACGGCGGCGACGTGGGAATCCTTGCCCTGGCCGGAAATGTGGGAAAATGGCTGCAAGACACAATCCCGGATGAATGGAATTGGCTGGTACAGTTTGTTTCATCACATTCTGTCCCGAGCCTGCGAGACGATAATCAAGGCTAGGCGGTATCCCGGCTTCTACAAGTAGTGAAGGAGGTTTTCGTGAACATGTGGTTTAGGTTCAGCGCATCGGTCCTGGTAACAATGGTTGTTGGCTCATTGCTTCTGGCGTCCTGCTCAAACGCGTCGCCTGTAGCCACGCCGGAGATGTCTTCGACCTCTAAGCCCTACGGTAGCCTTGTAATCGGTAGTGGCGCTATAACACAGAGCGCTATTGACCCGGCCCTTGCGACGCCAGCTACGTTCCAAGAGATGGCCGCCGCTATCTTCGACTCTCTGACAGAGATGAGCCCTCAAGGGCAAATCATACCTGGCATTGCGGAACGGTGGGAGATTGCCACCAATGGCATGAGTCAAACTTTCTACATCAGGAAGGGAGTCAAATTCCACAACGGAGACGACCTCACCGGGGCAGATGTCAAATTCAGCATCGAGAGAATGATGTCGCCCATTGCCACTCATAGCGACGCCGCGGTCTGGCGTTCCTTCATAGCCAGTGTGGCCTTGAAGGACGACTTCACTGTGGTTATCAACATGAAGGCGCCAGTATTCGAACTGCTTAAGGGCTTTACAGATTTCGGCGGCAGTCCCGCTGTGGTGCCGAAGAAGTACCTGGAGGAGAAAGGCAACGATTACTTCGGCACTCATCCGGTAGGTAGCGGCCCATACAAATATGTGGGCGGCGTCGCCGGGGCCAGCATTGAGCTGGAAGCGATGGACAGCCACTGGAAAGGCGTACCGAAGTTCAAGAACATCACAGTACTCAAAGTGCCCAACGAAGCCAGCAAAGTAGCCATGCTCAAGACCGGGGAACTAGACGCCGCCATGATATCGCCCGATTCGGCAGCCGATCTCCAGAAGGCCGGCTTACGGATTCTCAAACATGAGGGAGGCAGTCAGTATTTTGCCATATTCTACTATGACATAGAGCATCCCAAGGATGCGGCGATGGGCGATGTTAAGGTCAGGAAAGCAATGTCCTTGGCGGTAAATCGAAAGGAAATCATCGACTACGTATACAAGGGCTACGGTGAGCCATCCGTCTTGTTCTACGGCGGTCGAAGTGCCGACTTCTGGGATAGCAACCTCCTGAAGCCAGACCCCTACGACCCCGAAGGGGCGAAGAAGCTGCTGACCGAAGCGGGGTATCCCAATGGCTTCACCACGAAGCTCTGGGACAAAGACCCGGGAGGCATTAATACCACTTTGAATACGAGTCTGGTGGGCTACTGGAGCAAGATAGGGGTAAAAACCGAGATAGTTCCCATCGAGTTTGCCGCTTTCACACCGAAGTACAGACCCAAAATGACCCCGGAAATTTTCAATAGCCTCACCGGATCCATTTCCTCAGCGGGGCCTTTTGGATTTGAAAAGATGGTGCAGGTACACCATTCCAAGAAGGGAGTCTACCAGAATCATGCGAATGCGAGGCTGGATGAACTGATCGACAAGGTTCCCACCATGCTGGATGGTCCTGAGAAAAAGAAGGCTCAACTTGAAGCCACTGTTTTGGCCAGAGATGACTATCACAGCATAGCGGTTCTTGATATCTACACTATCTACGCCCTCGGTCCAAAGGTGGGAGATGTCACAATAGTCAAGAATCTGCAGAGTTTTGCTGACAAGTTCTACGCGGTAAGCCACCCCAAATAGATTTCGAGGACAGGGGTCGGGGAGACCAACCCGACCCCTGTTTCTTCCACCAGAGGCGTTACTGTAGAAATCAGGCTGGCCAGGTGCATCTCATCCGTTCAGTTGCCTGCGGTTTGCTGCAACCTCTAGAGCTTCACCCGCTTCGTCACCGGTAGACTGGAGGCGCCGAAAGTAGGAACAAAAGTACTGTGGAGACCCGAGGGCCCACCCGCAACGATAAGTATCAGATCTTCCGGCTTCCGCACCAAAGGCACCATGCCATCAATCACTAGACCAAGAGAGCGTTTTAACTCAGCGATATCATCCGGAAACCAGTCAACAGGAAGTCGGCCGCGCTCCCACAGAATTCGTTTGACATCTAACTTAGACAAACCCGCATCGGCGAACATCCGGGCGTGTGCGGGACAGAGTATCAAGACAGGCTCGTTGTGGGCCTCTCTAATCAAGCCCGCTATCATGTCGTTGGTTCCCATCGCCGAGATTGAATGGGCAATGACGGTCAAACACCTGTCGGCGCCTCTACTGCCGGCGTAGATCTGCAACGTGCCCGCGGCAGGGACCACGGTCACCACACTCTCCTCAGGTGAGAATCCCCGCTCCACGTGAAGAGGTTCCCATGGGCTTTCCTCCTCATATTCGCCCAAGCACATCGTGAACCTGCCCGGATGACCCAGGGTAGCCTTGCTGACGGAGCCAGGTCTGGCGTCACCGACGTTGACGAGGAGGAGGTGAAGAGCACGACCAATCGTCGCGTTGGCCCGCCACCCCTGGCCGAGCGCGTTTGGGCCGCAGTTGATGCCAAGTTGATTGCGGATTGGCCCGTTGACTATCAAGAATGGAGTGGCCGGATTTGTCGTGACCTGAATCGTCGTCAAGAGGAATTCCGGCTCCCTTACCGCCTCAACGGCAGCTATCAGAACTGGCATGTACTCTGGCCGACAGCCGGCCATGACCGCGTTAATAGCAATCGCTTCAATTGTGGCCAGCCCGTCAGCCGGCGGGATTTTGGCGACTACTTCCCGCCCATCCCGACCCACATAGTCTACGCAAGCCTGCACTCGCTCCTCGGTAGGGGGAATAATGGGTAGACCGTCCGTCCAACCCCGCTCATAGAAGTCATCGAACATCTCGTCAATAGCCTGAGAAACCTCAACTCGCTTTGCGGCTAACATTCTTCAATCCCCCAAGTTTCTTCAGTTTGACCTATTTGATGTTCGCATGGATGAAGGCCCTTCGTGCCCATAATTATACTCCGGTCGGGAGCCGAAATCTATCCCGCCACAATTCGTGCGCATGGACGTGAACTCTTACCGGGAGTGAGAACAAATACTTGCTTGGGACGGGTACGAATGATATACTCTTTCGTATTAGCATTGACGCGTAAGGAGACTTCCGGTGGAAAACATTAAGGTCCTACTAGTGGATGACCATGCTCTGATGAGACAGGGGATACGCTCGTTCATCTCGCAAACTGATGATATGGAGGTGGTGGGCGAATCAGGCGACGGACCAGACGCCTACGATAAGGTAAGGGCTCTCGGTCCTGATGTCGTCATCACCGATATCAAGCTTCCCTTGATGGATGGATTGGAGTTGACCAGAAGGATAAGGCTGAATTTTCCCAGAGCCGCCGTTATTATCCTCACTGCTCACGATGACGAGGAGCAGCTTTTCAACGCCATCAAAGTTGGGGCGGCCTCCTACTGTACCAAGGACGTGTCCGGTGATGATCTGACAGCAATCATCAGAAGGGTTTGCCAGGGAGAATACCTGATCAACGAGAGTGTCCTGACAAAGCCTAAGGTGGCTTCCAGGGTTTTGAAGCAATTCCGCGATTTATCTTTGGCCGGACAGGAGATCGTGCCTCTGTTTGTTCCTCTTTCACCACGTGAGATAGAGATCCTTGACTGGATAGCCAAGGGCAATTCCAACAAGCAGATTGCCCGGGAACTCAAGATCAGCGATCAGACTGTCAAGAACCACATCACGTCGATTCTTCGCAAATTGGCGGTAAATGACCGCACTGAGGCAGTAGTCTTTGCTCTAAGGCGGGGCTGGATAAAAATAGATTAGCGGCAGGATAGAGGTTGGATTAGTGCAAGGTCTCTCCGGTCATGCGCATCTTGAAGAACTGGAGGCCTTCGCCGCCAGGGAGCTAAGCCAGGCCCAACGGGATCTTGGCGAGTTGGGCTTGCTGATCCGCCAGACGAATGCAGAAGTCGAGCAATTGACGCAACGTAGCGACCAGGCGATGAACATCCAGCGAGAAGCGGAGGGAAACCTCGATGGCTTCAGCCGTCAGGACCTAAGGCAAATCTTCGCCAGTTCCGCCGATGCCAGGCTGAGGCTGCTGATGATGCAGTCGCAGGTAGAGCTACTGCAGAGCCGACAGCAATCCATCGAGACCTGCATTGACGTTCTGCAGCGGACGATTCAGGCAATTGGCCCTGCTAGCGCACAGCCTGAAAACAGGGGAACGGTTATATCGCCACGATCATCCTCATCATTGAGCTCTCCTGATAACGAAATATTCTCAGACCGTTCGGCTATTGGTAAAATTATCCAGATTCAAGAGGACGAGCGGAGCCGGACCGCCAGGCTAGTTCACGATGGTCCGATTCAGGCCCTTACCAACGTGCTGCTAAGGGCGGAAATCTGCGAGCGGCTGATCGGCCGCGATCCTGATGCGGCCCGTGCGGAATTATCTCAACTGAAAGACCTGATCGCCAGCAACCTTCGTGATACCCGTCGGTTTGTTTTTGACCTTCGGCCCATGACTCTCGACGACCTCGGCCTGATGCCGAGTTTGAGGAAATACTTGGAAGCGTTCAGGGAGAAGAGCCAATTAACCGTGGAGTTTACCGCCAAGGGGCGAGAGCGGCGACTCGATCCCCAAATCGAAGTCGCCATATTCCGGATAATTCAGGAGTCACTGCAAAACGTTGTTCAGCACGCCAGGGCCGGCATGGCCAAAGTGTGGCTCGAACTAGACGGCGAGCGGATTGACATAGTCGTTGAGGATGACGGGTCCGGTTTCGATGCCGACGCCGCGCAATCTATGGCTCGCGGGCAGACAATCACGACTTTCGGCCTTGCCGGGATCATCGGGCGGACAGAGATGTTGGGTGGGCGCCTCAGCATCGACAGCTCTCC
>JAUSEJ010000111.1 GCA_030650265.1 Dehalococcoidia bacterium
CGGCGACAGGCCCGATCCCGAAGCCAGCGGGCTCTATCTGTTTATGAATACGTCGCAGAAGGGCGTCACGCTTGATTTTCGGACGGACACGGGCGCCGATATCCTCAAGAAGTTGGCCGCCCGAGCGGATATTCTGGTCGAGAACTTCGAGCCCCGCTTTCTTCCCTCCCTCGGTTTAGGCTACCAGGACCTCGAGAAGGTAAATCCCGGTCTTGTTATGACCTCCATCACGGGCTACGGGCAGACCGGTCCTTACAAGGACTATCAATCTTCCGAGATCGTCATCGAGGCGCTTGGCGGTTTGTTACAGATTACCGGAGACCCGGATCGTGAGCCTCACAAGGTAGGTGGCTCGCAGGCGGAATATCAGGGCGGCCTCACTGCCTTCACAGGCAGCCTGACCGCCCTCTGGCAGCGCGACGAAACCGGCGCCGGCCAGCAGGTCGATATCTCGCTTATGGAATGTATCGCCTCGATCCTCGAGTACACCACCAGCATGTACTCCTACATGGGCGCCATCAGGAAACGCTGGTATAGCCGTTCCATCACCGGCTACCCGCAGGGCATCATGCCTTGCAAGGATGGTCATCTCATCGCCGTCCTCGGGCCGTCGGGCATGGAGAGTTTAGCGATCATGGTGGAACGCCCTGAGTTGGAGTTAGACCCATTGCTCAGTACCCGTGAGCAACGAATGATCAACTGGCGGGCATTCGACGCTGCCGTCCTGCCCTGGTTTATGGCGCACGATCGGGATGAGATCATCGAGCTGGCCCAGGCGCTGAGGATGCCATTTGCCAAGTTGCTGAAAATCGACGAGGTTGTCGAAGACTTCCAGTACAAGGCAAGGGATTACTTTGTCGACATCGACCATGCCGCAACAGGCATATTGACTTATCCAGGCGCGCCGTTTAGGATGAGTGATACTACCTCGTTAATCGGCCGGGCGCCATATCTCGGAGAGCAAAATCGGGAGGTTTACTGTAACCTCCTCGGGTATGCGGAAGATGACCTTGTGAGACTCCGGGAGAGAGCAATCATCTAAAATGGAGCGACCGTCCTTGCGACTGCCTTTGGAAAACATTAGAATCCTTGACCTAACCGCGGTATGGGCTGGCCCCTACACGACAAAGATGCTGGCTGACATGGGAGCGGAGGTAATCAAGGTTGAATCCGTTCAGCGGCCATCTCAGCAGAGGTGGGCCATGATGCCGGATAATGTGGCGGCGGGCAATAACGGGGGCGCCTACCACAACAAAGTCAATCGAAACAAGTACGATATCACTATCGACCTCACTGATGCGGATGGCGTTCGGGTCTTCAAAGAACTCGTGAAGATCTGCGATGTCGTAGCCGAAAGCTATACTCCGCGAGTGATGAAGCAGTTTGGCCTCGAATACCCTGTGCTCAAAGAGATCAAGCCCGACATCATCATGCTCTCGATTTCTGGTTATGGCCAGCAAGGTCCGTATCGGGACTATGCAGCCTACGGGTTTGGCATCGAGGCCATGATGGGGCTACCCAGCCTGACCGGTTACGCCGACCGGGGTCCATCCAGACCGGGCGTGAACTACGGTGATCCCTCCGCTGGCTTATACGGATCGGCGGCTGTCTTGTCCGCCCTCTTTTATCGGCGGCGGACGGGCAAAGGCCAGCATATCGATCTCTCCATGCAGGAGGCGCTCACCCACCTGATTGGCGAGCAGATCATGGATTACAGGATGAATGAGCGGGTGGCCGGGCGCATGGGGAACCGCCACATGGCTATGTCTCCTCAAGGCGTCTATCGCTGCCAGGGAGAAGAAAAATGGGTGGCCATCGCCGTGCGAGATGACAAAGATTGGCGGCGCTTCTGCGAGGTTACCGGGCATCCGGAGTGGATCGAGGATGCAAGGTTTGCTGACAGCCTGAGCCGCTGGAATAATCAGGCCGAGCTGGATTGGCTCGTGGCGGACTGGACAAGCCAGTACGACCATATCGAGGCCATGAAGATTCTGCAGGGAGCCGGCATCCCGGCGGGAGCGGCCCTCAGTGGCAAGGAAATCCTCTTCGACCCTCATTTGAAGGAGAGGCGATTCTTCGAGATGGTATGGCACCCGGAGACTGGCGTGAAACCAACGCCCGGCGTGGTTACCAGGCTGTCCAAGACGCCCGGCTCGATTCGTCTTTACGCGGGGATGCTGGGCGAGCACAACGAACTCATTTTGGGCGACTACCTTGGCCTTTCACCGGCTGATATCGCCAGCCTCGAGGAGAAGAAGGTTATTGGCAAGGAGCCTGTAGGCCCTCCACCCCGCTATCCTATTCCCATGGAGCTACTGCTGGACCTGGGGATTGTCGCGGCCTACGAGCCGGATTTTAAGAGTCAACTGGGGATCGAGTGAGGTCTCGTTCGCACGGACCTTGTTTAGGACCCACGGACTGAAGTCCGTGGCTAATAATTAGCCTGCCACTGAAGTGACAGGGGGGCCAGGGTTTCAGCAGGAACTGCCAATTCAGTATAAGTACCGGGGTTTCAGTTGCTGGGGCCGGGGTGTCACGACATGTCAAAAGAAAAGTGGTTCTAGTTCAAAAAAAGGAGGCTCACGGATGGATTTTTCGTATGGAGAAGATCTCGAAAAGCTGAGGAACGAGGTACGTGCATTCCTCGCTCAGGAATGGCATCCAGACTCAGTTGAGGACGGCCACAACGTCGATCCTCGCATTGCCAAGGAGTTTAGACGCAAGCTGGCCAAGAGGGGCTGGTTGGCCCTGTCGGTGCCCAAAGAATACGGTGGCGCTGGCCTATCGGCTATGGAGCAGTACGTCTTCGTCGAAGAAATGGCCTACCACAATGCCCCTACGCCTGGCTTCGGGCCGAACATCGTAGCCCCGACGCTGGTCAGAGTCGGAAGCGAAGACCAGAAGAAGCGTTTTCTGCCCGGCATCATGAGCGGCGAAGTTGAGTTCTGCCTCGGGTACACCGAGCCGGCTGCCGGATCTGACCTTGCTTCCATGGAAGCCCGGGCAGTGGAGGATGGCGACGACTACGTCATCAATGGGCAGAAAGTCTTTAACACTTACGGCCACCATGCCGACTGGTGCTGGCTGGCGGCTCGTACAGACCCTGATGTGCCAAAACACAAGGGCATTTCCATATTCATGGTCGACATGAAGAGCCCGGGCGTTACGGTCGGGCCAATTTGGACCATGGGTGGATGGCGAGTGAATGCCATATATTGGGACAACGTGAGGGTGCCCAAGAAAGACCTCGTCGGCGAGATGAACAAAGGCTGGTATTACATGGCGACCGCCCTCGACTACGAGCGCTTCACAGTCAATCCCACCGGACCCGTAAAATCGCTGTTCGAGCGTCTTGTCAACTACGTGAAGGAGACCAATCGAAACGACAAGCCTCTCAAGGATGATCCGGACGTGAGAGAGAAGCTGGCAAGCCTTGCCTGCGACATCCAGATGGTGGAACTGATTCATCACCGGTCAGCCTGGGTGGCTAGTCAGGGGATCGTGCCCGCCAACGAGGCGGCCATGCAGAAGTGGGTGACCACAGAGGTATCCCAGCGACTGGGCCACCTCGGCACCCAGATTCTTGGACTTTACGGCCAGTTGGAACAAGGTTCCAAGTACGCTCCGTTGCAGGGTCTGCTGGAATCACACCATCGGGCCGCCGTTGTGGGCCCCATTGCCGCTGGCTCCAATGAGATCCAGCGCAACATCGTCGCCACCCGAGGCCTGGGCCTGCCGCGGTAGGGGAAAAGGGCAAGAGGGAAGACGGGTAAAGGGAGAAGAACGAAATTAAGTGCAGCAGGTGTCAAGAAGAATGGTGTCAGTTACTCTGTCGTCCTTTCCCTTTTCCCCCATGACCACTCGGTTATGATTGAAGATTAAAGGAGGATAATGATATGGATCTTGGCCTGACTAGCTCACAAGAGATGCTGAAGCAATCGGCTCGTGATTTTCTTGCCAATGAGTGTCCAAAATCCCTGGTTCGAGAACTGCGGGAGACGGCGGCGGGCCACTCTCCGTCACTATGGCGCAGCATGGCGGAACTTGGTTGGATGGGCCTCATCGTGCCCGAGGAATATGATGGATCAGAAGCCAGCTTCACCGATCTAATGGTATTGTTGGAGGAGATGGGGCGCGCGATTTTGCCGAGCCCCTTCGCTTCGACGACCCTCTGTGCCATGGCGATCGTCGAGGCCGGCACTGCTATCCAAAAGAAAGCGCTCCTCCCCAAGATGGCCAGCGGAGAGCTGATAGCCGCCTTTGCTCTTACCGAGCCAAGCGCAACCTTCAGCGCCAGCGGCGTCTGCACCACGGCTACCGCGGATGGCAGCGGCTATCTGGTTAACGGCGTGAAGCTCTTCGTGAGAGACGCCAACGTGGCCGATTGCCTGATCTGCGTGACTCGCACAGGCAGTGGCGTGACTCCCGAGGAGGGAATTACCCTGCTCCTCGTCGACCCGAAGACGCCAGGTGTTTCAATCACTCCCCTTAAGACCATCGGGCGGGACCGGCAATGCGAGGTGGTCCTTGACAACGTGCGGGTAGCCACGGACAGCGTACTGGGTGCGGTGGGCCAGGGTTGGTCCCTGGTTGAGAAGGTCATCCAGTGGGGAGCAGTGGCGGAATGCGCCGAGATGGTTGGCGCCGGTCAACAGGTGCTGGAGTGGGCCGTGGAGTACGCCAAGCAGAGGGTGCAGTTCGGCCGGCCGATTGGCTCGTTTCAAGCCATCCAGCACAAATGCGCCGACATGCTAGCCGATGTCGACGGGTCTCGCTTCATGACCTATTACGCCGCCTGGAAGCTGACCGAAGGTATGCCGGCGACAGCCGATGTTTCGCAGACTAAG
>JAUSEJ010000116.1 GCA_030650265.1 Dehalococcoidia bacterium
TTGTATTGGGAGACAAATCCGGCAACTAGCGCCAATTGATCCTCGTCCAGTTCTGACAACGGCAAGGATATGCCCCAAGCCCCCACCATACTGGTGAAACCCTGATACGAAAGATCTCGAAGCGATGTCGTCCGACCTGGCGCAGAAGGAATGCCGATTACCGCGGCAAGCCATTGCTGCAAGTAGCTGGGTCGGAAGCCGTAACTGATTCCGTAGAAGGTTTGCTGCACACGAGCCAGGGCGGTTGCCGAATTGCCAGAGTCATCGGTAAGCCAGGAGACGTTTGTGTAGCGTCGAACGCCGTAGTCCAGGTAACCGGCGCCGTTGAAGCAATTCTCGATAACCATATCCGGATGCTTTGAGCTTAACCGCTCCAGAATCCGGTAAAAGGCCATATTGTTGGCGAGCAGCGAGCCGGCGCGGTTGGGTTCATGGCTATGATCGGTGGCCCGACAGGCGGTGATCATGGGTTGATCGAACTTTAGCCAGTCCACATGATAATCGGTCACGATGCGATCCAATTCACTACTGATCCAATCCTCGGCCTGCGTCAGGCAGAAGACCTGCGCCCCGTCGATGCCGACTGCGGCGGGCTCTGGTTGGATGGCCAAAAAATCTGGATGGTCCTGCAACAGCGTCGAACCAGCCAAAGCATCGCCAAACGCCACCCAGAGGCCAAACTTCATCCCCAAGTCGTGAACGCGATTGACGAGCGGTTTGAGCCCGTTGGGGAAATGCAATGGGTCCGGTTTCCAATCGCCCAACAAGCTCGACCAACCATAGTCTACGTAGAACACTTCTACGCCTAGCTGCGCGGCGAGATAGGCGTCGGCCAGCAATCGGGCTTCCTCTACTTCGGTCAGGTAGGCGAACCATGAATTCCACACCACAGGCGGACCCACAAACCATGGTGGATGGGGTCGGGCCGTGTCCTCAACGTAGTCGTAGACAACGTGAGCCGCGTCGTCCGAATCGCCGGCGAAGAAACCGATGAAGCTCCACGGACCTTGAACCAGCGAGTCCGGCGCCAAGATCAGGCTATCATCTTCGCTGTCGTCGAGGTGTAAGCCGCAGCGGAGGTAAGGGATTTCGTCGCTTTCCATCGTGGCGGAAAGATACCAGTTCGAGGACCAACGGAGGCCGGCAAAGAGGCCGTGGCCAGTTCTTGTGTCACGCACGACAAGATAGGGAATCGACTCCTGGGCGACGCCGCTGACCAGCGATGCCAACGCTACTACGCTCTGGCCTGACAGCGGCGTCGCTTGCCTGACGACGCCGTCTGATGAGACCGCACTCACTTCCCAGGCTGGAGTGACAGGAGCCACCATGCCCAGAGAGACCGAGTCAAGGCGCACAGCACGCATGGGTCGCGCTGAGTTGTTTGCGATGAGGGCACGGCGCTCGATGACAGGGTGGACTGGACGAACACGAATCTGAACCGT
>JAUSEJ010000121.1 GCA_030650265.1 Dehalococcoidia bacterium
ACAAGGGGTGGAAATCCGAAAGCGCTGCATCGCCCAGCCGACAAAACTACAGGCGATATTGCTGCAAAGGCTGCAACTTCATCTGCCACAAAGAATGAGGATTCAAAAAGTGTAGTGTAATCTTCGACTCATTTCACGCTCAGACGAGATAGACCTGAGCGTGAAACTGCGGAAGTCAGGCTAACGACGATTTGCCGTGATTCGAGAGTGCCTTGGGGCGCTGAATTACGCAGGGGAGTAGAATGTTGAAGGTTTTGGAACCGGCAAGCTTATGTGGCATGGAGCTACACAATAGATTCGTTCGCTCGGCGACCATGGAAGGGATGGCAGATCCTGAGGGGGCGGTAACAGGTGATTTTGTGAAAGCCTACGAGGATTTGGCAGCAGGCAAGGTCGGGCTGATTGTCACCAGTGCTGCCTATGTCTCCATTGCGGGTAAGTCGCTCCATAATCAGGTGGGCATCCATAACGATGAGATGATTGCCGGCCTGAGGCGCGTGGCGGATGTGGCACATCGGCATGGGTCGAAAATCGTTCCCCAACTATCTCATGCGGGGGGTATGTCCTCCTACTTGTTCAAAGAGGGCAAGGCCGCCCTGGCGCCGTCTGTAATAAAAGGCCGTCAGCCTCAGCGGGAATTGACCGAAGACGACTTGGAGCAAATCATCGAAGAATTTGCTTTGGCGGCCGTTAGGTCTCGACTAGCCGGTTTCGATGGTGTACAACTCCATGGAGGTCACGGAACTCTGTTGCCCCAGCTCCTCTCTCCCCACGGCAATTTTCGACAGGACCGTTGGGGTGGTAGTTTGGCGAACCGGTGCAGGTTTCACCTTGAACTGATCAGACGAGTGAGGGCTGCCGTTGGCGCGGACTATCCCCTAATGATGAAATTCGGGGTAGTGGACGATAAGCCAGAAGGGTTGACCCTTGACGACGGCATTGCGACCCTCAAAGCCATGGCCGGGATCGGGCTTAACGCTGTGGAGATAAGCGGTGGCATGGGCAGCGGGAAGCTCGGGTATTCGCGGGTGGTTAACGACGACATAAATGAGGATGTCTACTACCGGGAGAGGACGGCAGCGGCGAAGAGGGCGACTAGCATACCTGTCATCATGGTGGGCGGCATCCGCTATCTCGAGACGGCCGAGGAAATCCTCGATTCGGGCGATGCTGACTTCATATCAATTTCCCGGCCTCTGGTCAGGGAGCCTGATCTGATTCGCCGGTGGACAAGCGGCGACTACAAGCGGGCCCGTTGCATCTCCTGTAACAAGTGCATAACATCGGCCACCACTGGCGACCCCCTCGAGTGCGGCGAGGATAGGCGCATCCGTGAGGAACAGGGCGCGGCCAGTAGCTAGTCAATCGGGTTAGAGAAAAGGAGCGAAAGATGAAGGCAGAGAAGCTCGACCGTGTATACGTGGCCGTCAAAGGCCTCGACAAGGCCGCGCAGTTCTTTTCAAAGATCCTTGGCACCACTTTCACCGATCCGCCTTTTGTTAAAGACGAGGTTTCGCTGAGGACCGCGTTCTCGCCGATAGGGGTTCAGTTGATCGAGCCGACCTCGCCAAAAGCGGCGGTCGCCAGGTTTATCGACAATCGGGGAGAGGGACTGTTCGGCCTCTGTTTCAAGGTTTCCAATCTTGAGGAGGCGGTTGCGGCGCTTGAAGCCAGGGGAATTATGCCGGTGACGCGCGTTGGCGAAGGCAAGCTGATGAACGTGCAGTTTCACCCCAAGGATTGCTTTGGCGTCAGCCTCATTCTCACCGCCTACCCGGAGAAGCATGGTGCTGAGGTTGCTGGACGCGAATAGGACAGAGAGCCGGGAGCCTGGCTTGTTCGCGGCGTTAGGTGGCCCCGTCATTGCTGCTCTGGAACCTTGCCATCTGCCCTGTCCTGACGGTCAGACCAGCGACTTATCGCCTTCAGACGGCGCTATAAGCCTTTCCTCACTTCTGTCTATGTCTGAATTAGGAAATGGACGAGCGCTCAAGTGCTCCTGAGAGGATACCCGGGAGAATGCCCGTGAAGACGAGGCGCGCCTGTGCAGGTATATTGGTAATCATCTGCGCGAGTATTATTATCGGATGCTTTCAGACCGGTAAGCCAGCGGTCAGGGTAGGAAGTTTCGAGGAGTGCACCGCTGCGAGCTACGCTGTGCTCGAAAGCTATCCACGCCAATGCCGTACTCCGGACGGAACGTTGTTTGTCGAGGACATCGGCAACACCATCGAGAAACTGGATCGCATCAGGCTAGCCGCCCCAAGACCCAATGATGTCATCATTAGCCCGCTGGTCATCAAGGGAGAGGCCCGCGGCACGTGGTTCTTCGAGGCAACCTTTCCCGTGAAACTCCTCAGCGAAAATGGGGATGTACTTGTAGGAACCGCTGCCCGGGCAAAAGGGGAGTGGATGACCATGGATTTCGTGTCGTTCGAGGCTGAACTGAAATTCAGCAAGCCGTCGTCAAGTCTGGGCACTTTGGTTCTGCAAAAGGACAACCCTTCCGGACTGGCCGAACGTGACGAAGAACTGCGGATCCCGGTGCTATTCGAGAAACAGTCGCGCTGAGCGAATTGAGTGAGGTTCTTGCGAAATGACAGATTCGCGCTGGCAAAAGTCGTTGTAAGGGGATTTACAGAGCCATCGTGGGTTGGTTTTTGGTGGATCGTCTGCTTCAGTTGAGGGAAATTATTGGTGTAGGGCGAAATGAGAGCTGATTGGGTTGCCTTGAGGTTAGTTTTCGGCTCTAGACTGGA
>JAUSEJ010000122.1 GCA_030650265.1 Dehalococcoidia bacterium
CTGCCATGTGCCACGGTAGGTCAGGGCCCGGTCATCCTCCTGCCGGTAGCCATAGTGGAGGACCGGCGGCTCGTTGGCAAACTTCATGTAGGAAAAATAGACGGGATGGATGGTGAAATCGGTGTCGGTCATACCAAAATAGTACACCACCTGGTTGCGGTTCTCGTCGTGGACCATTCGCAGGTGCCAGTAGAAGACCACGCCAACCCAGGGCCACTCCTCGATGGCCCGCTTGTATGCCAGTTCCGTGTAGGTCGCCTGCTCCTCTCTGGTAACTTTGCCATGCGTGGGTGGCCCGGGAAAATCATCGGGCAGGGCGTCAAAGCCCACCTCGGAGACCCAGACGGACTTGGCGGCGTCGCCATTGCGCACCATAATCTCGCGAATCAGGCGAAGCCGGGAAAAGTTCACCCTCTCGGCATCGGCGCGCCTGTCGCCCGGGCCGGACCAGGGGCTGTAACCCATGGCGCTCATAATGTCGAAGTAATCCCCGGCGCCCGCGTCGTACATCTTCTGGAGGTAGGTCAGGTCGCTTTCGGCGGTGCCATCGTCCTTGGTGAAGGTCGGGGCCAGACCGGCGCAGAGTATCACCGCATCGGGATCGGCTTCCTTGGCCCGCTTGTAGGCAACCTTGAGCAGGGCTACGTACTGTTTGGCGTTGACTGCTTGATTGCCCCACTCGGGGTAGATATTGGGCTCGTTCCAGATCTGATAGTATTTGATCTGGCCCTTGTAGCGGCTGACGAAGGCGTAGACGAAATCGCCATAGTCCTCGTAGTTGTCTGGCGGCCTGTTGTGCACCGAATTATCCTGGCGGGTCCAATTGGGAGGGTCGTCGAGGCGGGCGACAATGTTCAGGTCATATTGCCCTGCCAAAGCGATGAACCGGTCGTACTTGGCCCAGTTGTCGCCATAGGGTCCCTTATAGTCACCTTTACCATTGATCTCAATGTCCGACCAGGGCATCTCCTGCCTTACCCAATGCGCCCCCGCCGTCCTGAGAAGCTGCATGCTCATGTGCAACTTCCAGTCCTCCACCTCCTGTTCGAAGAAGGTGTTCACGCCGAAAGGATTGACGCCCGCGTAGGCCACCGGCGAGAGATCGTCGGTGTCTATCGGTCTCTGAAAAAGAGTGGACGAGAGGGCTCTAATCTGATACCAGGTGTTATTTTCTCCCGTCCAATCGAGCAGCAACCCGCCGATGGCGCCGCGACCGATCAAGGCGGCGATGAAGATGACTGTGAGTGAAACGAGGACGATCACACGAGGTCTCCACCGGCCTACCACTGCACGATTTCCCACACTACTTCCCCGCCACAATTCCAGACCTGTTTGCGCAAAAGACTGAAATCGTTGACGGTCAGCCCGGTTGTTCGCTCCAGCCAGATGCTGTCGTTCTGGTCGAGATTGAACAGACGGACGAAGTAGGCTTTGCCGCCTCTGGCCCAAGTCGCGGTAATTCGATCGTTCAAAACGCGAAGCAGTGTGTCCCGGTTGCTGCCCGCGTCGAGAAGATAGGAATCGACCACGCTGAAAACCTCCCGCTTGGCAAAATAAGGCCCGTAGCTGCTGACCCAGTCCCAGCCAGGGGTTATGAACAAATCTTCGGATTTAGAGGCTTGTCCGAGGCAGAGGGCCTTCGCCAATCCCATGTTGGAGCCAGAGTCGGCCCGAGGAATGACGGCCGTAACGAGATTGATGACGAATACCAAAGCCACTCCCAGGGCAAACATCCCAATGAGAATTTTCTCTCTGGCTGGCGTGGCCCACGAGAGGTCCTGGTAGGCAAGCGTCACGGCAACAATAAGAGGCGGCACGAGGGCGATCCAAAACTGGATGTCCTCGGGAGCCCAAAAGAAGTCGAACAGGCCCACCACCGCGATCCAGCCCAGGCATACCAACGCCAGATTCCTTCTATCGGAAGGGCAAACGCCTTCACGTCGTAGGGGCGGCCACGGGGGGACCGCCCCTACCCGGGTGCCCGCGGCGGAGTCCACGGGGGGTTCCACGGGGTAGTCCGCGGGGTTGTCCACGGGGTTGTCCGCGGGGGGTTCCACCGGGGCGGCCACGGGGGGGCCGCCCCTACCGAGAAATGCCAGATAGGCGACCGCCAAAACGGATAGCGCCCCGACGCCCAGGAAGAGGACGACGGAAAGAGCATTGCGCCAATGGAAGGCCCCGCTCAATAGCGCCTTGAAGACAGGTCCTCCCTGTAGGAAGACCACGGCGTTGGCCAACCCTTGCGCCCCGACCCAGAAGTTGCGCGGCGAGAGCTTTCCCCATACCCCATTCGACGGCGCCGCCAGCAGCCATGAGACATAGTCGCCTGGTGACCGCAGGCCGTGAGAGAGCGCACCCAGGAGGACAAGGGCCAATCCGGCGAAGACCACCGTACCGACGACCAGACCCAAAGCCGGTCTAAGGCGACGCTCCTTCAGCCACATTCCAAGGGCGAGAGCTGGCAGATGGAGTAGGGCGGTCCCATGCGCCAGGATGGCCAGGCCCATGACTAGACTGAGGATGAATGGCGGCGACTTTAGAACGTTCCCAATGGCAGTAAAGGCAGAGCCAAAGCCAAATCGGCCAATCTTCACCTTCGCCAACGAATTGGCGTCGGCTTTGGTTTCTCGCACCGTCGCCACGAGGATCAGAAAGGCGCCGAGCGTTAGCGCCGTGGCGATGATCTGGTCCTCGGCCTCGGTGCTGTGAAACCAGTAACCATAGCTAAAGGCAAGCAGAAGAGCGGAAAAGACACTGACCACCATACCCCTTGCCGAGGCGCCGAGAATGGCCCTCAAGGAGAGGAAGAAGAGGGCAACGCCCGCCGCACCGGCGAAGGCACTGAGAAACTGCATGGGCACGAGAGGCCCCCACCCATAGCCGAGACTCAGCCAGAGATGGTACCAGGCCCAGCCGGCGAAGGGCCACAAGAGATGCTCGGCTTGAAAGAAGAGGGGGGAGAAGAGTTGGCCCCGGTCGGCAAGGAGAGCGAAAGACATGCTGTCCGGGCTGTAAGTGTGCGATAGAGTGAGCAGGTATACGGCCAGCACGCCGAGAAACAGGAGCTGGGCGGAGAGAAGAGCGGTAATGTCAAAGATGGTCTCCTGCCGGGAGTTAGCGGTGGGTGTTTCGGTCTCTGGCGCGACTTCAGTGGTCTTCACGTGGAATCCCTCAAGGAGCGACTGGCGCCCGGGTGGTCCTTTAAGACTCGCCCGTGTCAGGCCCATTCTCTGCGCAAACTACCATAGCTGGATGCCAGATTGGCTCCACAGCCCAGGCATTATAGGGGGCATCAATGTGCTTGTCAAACCGAAGAAATGGCGTCTTTGATGCAAGCCCGGGCGGCGCAGACCGAGTCTTGAAGCCGGTCAGGGAGAGCACAATTCTAGCTCCCGTGGCCCGGTTGATAGGCCGTAGGCAGGCATTGTCTGCAGGAGTGATGAGGACAGCGGGAACTCAAGGGCGTCTACCTTCGAGTCCGAGACGAGGCTCAACCGGCGACCGGTCCTGAGATCGTACATCCCAATGGCAATTCTCTTAATGCTCGATAGCACAGCGGGCGTCACAGAGATGACGTGCTCGTCCAGCACAACTTCATTTGTCAGCCAGGCGGTGGTGGGAAAAGTGCCAGCAACTGGCTGGCCGTCGTGCTGGGCGATTGGCCGCCCCTGCCCATCGAGGAGGTGGACAAAGACGGTGTAATCGCGGCTGATGGGTGCTACTGCTCGCCACTGAAGCGAGACGACCACCCGGTCCGTGCTGCCTTCTGCCCCGATGCGGGCGCTCTGCAAACTGACACCATCGCCCAAACGCCAGTCGCAAGAAGATAAGTTTGCATCGGGCGGCAAGACCGGCAGATGAAGAAGTGGGCCAAGCGCCGTGCCTCCCTTGCTTCCCCATTCCAACACTTCATCTTGATTGTTAATACTGAAGGCTCCCATCTCCAGCGTTGCATTGTGCAGGTCGATATCGGGCGGAAGTGAAAGGTCAAACAGGTCGAGGATACGCTCTCCCTCTTCCCATGTACTCGCGGGTCTGGTTCCCTCCTGTGGCTCGTTATCTTGCTGCGCCAGCAGCACCCCTTTCCCATCGATCAGGTGGACAAAGAAAGTGTAACGGCGGGATTGCGACTTCTGCGCCTGCCAAATCAGGCGTAGGTGCAGCAGCCGGCGTCCGGTCAGATCCTCTATCCCGACCTTGTAATCCTCGAGCCTTGCCAACGTTCCCAATTGCAGACCCCTATTCTGCCCCACCTCGGGTAGCTCATATCGTCGAAAGAGGGTAGCGAATCTTCCACCCTCCCAATTGGTCATCTCCCGCACAGGCCGGTACTGGCGCTGAAACCAGGTAGCGCCCAAAAGATCTTCGGGGATCAATGTATCGTAGGAGACAATCCATGGCGGCTGATAAGACCGCAGCAAATCAGCGAAACTCTGGCCCACAGCTTGGGGCGAGACCAGGCCGTTAGTATCCAGAATCGGACCGGGATAAAAGTATCCCAAAGCACCGATCTCTGGTGCTGCTACCGTATCCTGTCGGGCGCCATACTGGATTAACGATTTGGCGAGTTGCGCATACACGGATTCCCGTCCGTCGACAAGCCTAATGAGCCCGTCACGTTGCTGCGCCAGTACGGGAAGGAAAATGGCCAGGATTACCAGCGTCGCCACGGCAGTGTATCGGACGTTACCGGCACGCATCAACTCGCCGATACGGGTCAACCCCAGGCTTGCCACGAGAAAGTAGGGAGGCAGCATCGGGAGAAAATACCACTCGAAAGGCCAGATGGGGAACAAGAACTTGTTGGACACAGTGAACGCCAGAGCATAGAGGGCGGTCCAAGCAAGCATATAACGAATAACTGGCCTTCTTACGGCGGTGTTCGTGGTACCGGCAGCGAAAGCCAGGGTGATAGGCAGAAACCATCGCCCCTTGAGATCGCCAAAGTAGGTGATCAGGTGGCGTAGCGACATCCAACGATCTTCCGCGCCAAGACCAGTTTTAGCAACCATCGATTGTGGCAGCGGAGACCCGAAGTAGAAGAAGGCAAAGACAACCCATGGTACGAGTACTAAGACGCTCCACCCCAACATTTGCCAGGGCAGACGGCGCTTTCGATGAAGGCTCGCCCCTACAAGGGTCAGGCCGACCAGAATGCCTTCAGGTCGCATGATTGCTAGAGAGCCTATGAGTATTCCTGTGGCGGTCATCCGGCCTGAATCCCAGGCCAGAAATGCCGCCAGAATCATCGCGATGTAAAGTGGGGTTTCCATTCCCGATACCGAGTAGGCAACAACTGGCGCAGCGATGCTATAGAGAAGGGCGGCCAGTAATCCAACCTGACGGCTGGCAACGCGGACGCCTATGACGTACAACAGTGCTATGGAGACCAGATCGCCGGCGATGCCGGTAACCACAGCCACCATAGCAGGGTCGGCTCTCAGGGCGCTTGGGCCGGTCAAGAGCATGGCGAACAGAGGAGTAGAAGTGCCTAGCACCGTCTCGCCAGTGTTGAAGACAAAGCCGTTGCCGGTCAAGAGGTTTTGGACATACCGCAGAGTGATGTAGGCATCGTCTCGCACCTGGGGACCGAACCAGAGACGTGCGCCTAGAGCAAGGGCCATCACCAGGAGAAGCGGCCAGTGCTTCCAACCGCCAATCCCGCGGCGGATTCCATCTCTATTCAATTCCGGTGGCTCTCTCATTCGGTAATGCTCGTTGTTCGGTCACGGTCACCCACCAGTGCCGGGAAGGCGTCTCATTTTTGAGAACCTTGAGTCCACGCCTTTCAGTGCTTGAACATTCTAGAATGCCATCTCCTATCTGTCAATTCGAGGTTCTTGCGAAATGACAGATTCGCGCTGGCAAGAGTCGTTGTAAGGGGATTTACAGAGCCATCGTGGGTTGGTTTTTGGTGGATCGTCTGCTTCAGTTGAGGGAAATTATTGGTGTAGGGCGAAATGAGAGCTGATTGGGTTGCCTTGAGGTTAGTTTTCGGCTCTAGACTGGA
>JAUSEJ010000127.1 GCA_030650265.1 Dehalococcoidia bacterium
CAGCAGGGACTGCAGGGACTGCAAGGACGGCAAGGACCGCAGGTTGGCCGTAGAAGCTTCTTCTGTCTTTGTTGTCCTTGTGTTATCGCTACTCCTCCTGAAAGGCTGCTAGCATACTATTTTGGCTTGTAGCCAATAGAGTTATCGTACCGCCGGGTGACCTCGTCGGCTGAAAGGTACTTCTCCTCAAGACGGCGGAGGTCGGGGAAGCCGGAGAATTCGTGGTAGTTGGCCAGAGGGTGGCCACTCATAGACCCCCTAAGCTCGGCCTCCGCAATTGCACCCCGCTGCTTGAAGTCCACGGCGAAGTCCCAGATGGCTTTGTTGGCGGCGATTCCCAGGGCGATCGGGAAGAAAGCGATTGCCATCCCAAGCGATTGCAGTTCTTCGACGGCTGGGAATGGATCGATGGCGGTGCAGGTGACCATTAGTGGGCCTGGCACCGAAGCGCGGACCTCCCTGATCTCTTCGACAGACTGGGGGCCTTCGAAGTAGATCAGGTCGACTCCCGCCTCATGGTAGGCATTGGATCGCCGGATAGCCTCGGCCATGCCACCGCCGGGCGCTCCCCTCGCGTCGGTTCGGGCGATGAGGACGAAGTCCTCATCCAGTTCGCGCTTGGCGTCCACGGCAGCCCGGTATTTTCCCACCGCCTCCTCCATGGAGATGATCTCTTTGCCAGCCACAAAGCCGCAGCGTTTCGGGGAAACCTGGTCTTCGATGTGGATGCCGGCCACACCGGCGCGAATGAAGGCCTGCACCGTGCGCCTGACGTTTATGGCGTTTCCATAACCGGTGTCGGCGTCGGCCACCAGCGGGATCGTCGTCGCTTCCACCATATAGGCGGCGTTGGCAATCATCTCACTCATGGTCACGAGCCCGGCATCGGGAAGGCCATAGATGTGGCGAGAAGTATGACCGCCAGACATATAACAGGCCTCGAAGCCTGCAACCTCCAATATCTTGGCCGACCAGGGGCTGAAGGCCCCGGGTAGGACGAGGATGTCTTTCTGCTCAATAAGTTCGCGTAGCCTGGTCGTCTTCTTCATCGATTTCACCTCAAACAATGTTTAATCGACGACGGCCCGATCTTTGGCCAGTACCGCCGCCACGTCAGCCATGCCCAGTTCCACCAGTTTCCTCCGGGTTTGGAGGGAGGTCTTCTTGTCCCAACCATGGGCCTCGTAGTATTCGTCCTTGACCTGCTCGAACAAATCACGCAAAGGCGCTTTGGCGGGGCGGTCCACCTGTGGTTCGTTCATCCAGCGATCGCTAAGCAGGTCATCTTCCCGCCTCAGGCCCACTCTGGAATTGAAGGCTTTCTCTATATTTACTGTGCGCTCTCCTGCTATCTCGAGGTCTTTGTCGGTCACTACATCGCCGCAGCAGGCGGTTAGCGCCCCAGAGAACAGGCTGGTGGGATAGAGAATCGTGTCTGACGTCACCAGGAGGGAACAAACGCCCAAGGAGTTGGTCATGGCGCAGCGGTTCTCCCCCCGGGCGCAGTCCGCCCCCTTTAGAGTGGGCGTCCCGGCCTCTGCCGCTTCCGGTCTGCCGAAATGCTGCATAGACATGTCCGTTCGGCTGAACCTCTCCACGGTAGCAAGAGCGCCCTTCAGGTGGTCGGCACCCCGGGAGGAAACGGCCATGGCAATAGCCCAACTGGGGTTGGTTCTGGCGTCGGTCGGTCCTGGTAAGCCGCCTTTGCCATAGATGGCGTATTGCATAACGTTTACTCCCTTGATCTCCTCGATACGCTTGGCAGCCTTGCAGATACCGTCCTTGAAGATCCTGCCCAGTTTGTTGTTCTGCAGGGCCATGGACTCGATGACGGTGGCCGCCGCCTCGTAGCTTCCCCAGTCGAAGCTCACGGGTTGCCCAACCCACTCTAAGATATCAGCCTCATCTATGATCTTCCGCTGCCATAGCTCCATAAGAAAGGCACAGCAAAAGGACACCTCAATCGCATCGACACCATGGGTGTTGCTCATTTTCCAGAGATGAGCCACCGCCGGGGTATCCGATATGTCGCACATGCCACCCCATCCCATTTGGGCGAGCAATTCAAACCGGTGTCCCGTTTCGCCGGCGTACTTCTTGGCGGCAGGGCTCTCGTTGCCCTTGATCTTGTACGTGCCGGTGCAGCCGGAAATGCAGCCAGGAGAGCAGGATAACGCCCGCACAGCGAGGTTTTCCGTGTACCAACGGGAGCTCAGGAACTCGGACTTATCCCGGGGTACCCCGGAGAACTGATTGTTTCTATATGGGAGGAGGCCGCTGCGGCTATAGTAGCTGACTATTCCCAGCGTCCCCACACTCTTCCAGGCATCCCTCGCCCGATCCAGCTTGTAGAGGGCATTCTGCAAATCCTGCATAGACTGAATGAATTGATGAGGGTCGTGAACCGGTATGCCCCTGGTGCCCCGGACGGCGATGGCCTTCAGATTCTTGGAACCGAAAATGCAGCCGGCGCCTGTCCTGCCGGCGGCCCGATAGCGGCTGACCTGAAGGCTGGCTGACGTTACCAGGTTTTCACCGGCCACGGCGGCGCAAGCCGTTTCCACATCGGGGAAGCAGGTCTCGTCTTTGATCATCTGGTCAGCCTCCGCCGGGTCTTTGCCCCAAAGGTAGCGGGCATCTCTGATCTCGACGATGTCGTCATTTATCCAGATATAGACCGGATGGTCCGCCCGTCCGGTCACGACAACGTGGTCGTAGCCCGCCCAGCGGAGATTGGCGCCAAAGGTCCCGCCACTGACACTATCGCCAAAGAACTTGGTGCGAGGCGATTTGAAGGTCCACTTCATCTTCGTGCCGCCTCCCTACCCCGTGGCGCCCAGAGGACCGATGCCGGCGATGATCACGTTAGCCGGGCTGATAGGATCGATTCTCGGGTCGACCGTGAGAAAGTGCTCCCATAAGAGCCATGAATTGATGCCCTCGCCGCCGATGAACCTCTTGATTACCTCATCAGGGATCGGCGCCTTGGAAACACTACGAGTGGTCAGGTCAATTCTCAGAATCTGGCCGCGGCCGTGGTCCTGCATACTCATCTTCTTCTCTCCATCAACTCAAAGCAGGATTGCTTGGCACAAGGAAAACGATAGTAGTAAGTACCCGAATGTCAGGAGATCAGCCGCCAGCGATAGCGGTCAGGAAAGCGATCTCCACTCCATCCGGTACCGGGCTATC
>JAUSEJ010000129.1 GCA_030650265.1 Dehalococcoidia bacterium
ACGGCTGTGCGGACGTCGAGCGGGGCGAACCCCGAAGACGGAGTAACCGTACTCATCATTGATGCCCGGAGCGAGGGAGTCGCTATAACTCCCCTCATCACCGTGGCCGCTGACAAACAGTGTGAGGTGGCTTTCAAGCGCGTGCGCGTGCCGACGGAAAACGTTCTGGGGCGGGTTGGCGAGGGCTGGCCCATCGTCCGGCAAATGCTCCTGCACGGGGCAGCGGCCACCAGCGCCTCGATGGTCGGCGGGGCGCAGAGGACGCTCGAAATGGCGGTAAGCTACGCCAAGGAGCGTGTGCAGTTCGGCAAGCCCATAGGCTCCTTCCAGGCTATCCAGCACAAATGCGCCGACATGTTGGTGGACGTCGATGGCGCCCGGTTCATCATGTACCAGGCTGTTTGGAAGCTAGCAGAGGGGCTTGATTGTGAGACAGATGTCGCCATGGCCAAATCATGGGTCGGCGACGCCTATCGCCGGACAGTAGCTCACTCCAATCAAATTCACGGTGGTATCGCCTTCTCGAAGGAGTTCGACCTCGGGCTGTATTTCAGCCGGGCGCGTGCGGCAGAATTTGCCTATGGGGAGGGAGTCGTACAGCGCGAGGCTATTGCCAGACAGCTTCTTGGCTAAGCCGGATTAAACCGGAAAAGATGGAAAGGGGCTTGATCAGTTGAACAAAGTTTATGTCTTCGATACCAATGTCCTGCTTCACGACGCCTCGTCGATCGAGAGATTTGGCGACAACACCGTGGCGATTCCCCTCGTCGTCTTGGACGAAATCGATAAGTTCAAGGGGCGCCAGGATGCGGTTGGTCGCAACGCCCGGGAAGCCACGCGTATCCTTGATGGTATGCGCGGGAAGGGATCATTGGTTGAGGGCGTCAGCACTGCGGCCGGAGGCGTAATCAAGATTATCGTGGACGGACTGGCGGCGAGTTCCGACCTACCGGAAGGCCTGGACAAAAGCCGCGTCGACAATCAGATACTCCGGGTTTGCCTCGGCCTGAAGGAAAGCCTGCTGGACGTAACCCTTATAACCAAAGACATCAACATGAGACTGAGGGCTGATGCCCTTGGCATTCGCGCCGAGAATTATCTGGAGCGCAAGGCCTACCAGGTCCCCCATGCCGAGGCCTATGCGGGCATAATCGACGTGACGATCTCCGAAGAGGAACTGCAAACATTTTACAGGGAGCGCACCCGTCCCTTACCTGAGGGCGATCTATTTCCGAACGAATTTGTACAACTTCGAACTTCAGTGGGAAAAGTCTCGGCAATCGGCCAGGTCTCGGACGACAAAGGGCATCTGGTTTTGGTGAACACCGACGCCGCCCATGTTTGGGGCATCCGCTCCCGCAACCTCCGACAGACGCTGGTCTTTAAACTACTTCTGGACCCCAACATCGCCCTCGTTACACTCACCGGTCAGGCCGGGACGGGCAAGACGCTTCTGACCCTGGCAGCCGGACTGGACCTCGTGCTCGACGCTCAGCGGTATAAGAAGATGCTCGTCTCCCGGCCGATAATCGCCTTCGGCAAGGAGATCGGCTATCTACCCGGGGACAAAGACGAGAAGATGAATCCATGGATGGCGGCTATCTATGACAATCTGGAACTTCTGATGAGCAACAAAGGTGGGGGCCAGGGCAAGAAGGCCAATGCGAACATGGCCTTCATTCAGAAGAGCGATATCTTCGAGGTCGAGGCCCTAACCTATATCCGGGGCAGAAGTATCCCCAACCAGTACATGATCATCGACGAGGCGCAGAATCTCACGCCCCACGAGATCAAGACCATCATCTCGCGAGTCGGCGAGGGGACGAAACTGGTGCTCACAGGAGACGTTTCTCAGATAGACAACCCGTTCCTTGACGAGTTGAGCAACGGGCTGACGTATGCCATCGAGCGACTGAAGGGCTCGCCCATGGTCGGGCATCTCACCCTCGACAAGGGCGAGCGTTCGCCGTTAGCCGAGCTTGCCGCCTCGCGCCTCTAACCGCGGGTCAGGCGCCTGACCCGTTTGCGCATCGGCATAGGACTATCTGGCCCCTTGACAACTATACCCACTGCTGCCTTATCCTGGTCAATGGGCAGGCTGTGTCCAGTACATTCACCAGCAGTAACCGGGCGCCGCTGTCTTGCGTGAACGAGGCGATGATGGCCTGAAGGGGAGGAAGTCTGCTCTTGCGAATATCGCGGAATTGGGCCCTTTGCCTCGTACCTTCAATTCTTCTTCTGCTCCTTCCCCTGCTAACGCGTGGAGGCGGACCGGACGCGCCGACCGTCTCCGCCATATCGGTGGTAACCACAATCGGGGTCGGCAGCCACCCGGCGGGCATGGCGGTAATCAGCAACACCAATCGTATCTACAGCGCCAATGGAGACGGCACCGTCTCGGTGATCGATGGCGAACACGCCTCAGTCACGGCCACAATTTCTGTAGCCTCCAACCTCTTTGGCATCGCCACCAATGCCAGCGACAACCGCGTCTACTTGGCCAGCAAGTCCGTCATCAGCCCATCCATTTACATAATCGATGGCAGTACCAATACAGTTACCGCTTCGGTTACGCTCGATTTTGCCCCCTACGGCGTAGCGGTCGACGAGTTCCGAAACCGCGTCTATGTTGCGGGCAGGGACAGCAACGTGGTCGCCGAGATCGATGGTAGCCGCGACGCAGTGTTTGCTACAGTCTCCGTCGGGGGTGGTCCGCTCGGTATGGCGGTGAACTCCAAAACTAGTAAGGTCTACGTCACGAACTTCTACAGCAACACGCTTACGGTAATCGACGGTGGAACCAGAACACTCGAGACGGTGATTGCGGTCGGCCTGCAACCTTGGGACGTAGCGGTGGACGAGAGCACAAATCGCATCTACGTCGCCAATAGCGGGAGCGGAACCGTGTCCGTGATCGATGGAGCGGTCAACGCTGTCACCTCGACCGTGACAGTAGGTTTGGGGCCGCAGGGGGTGGCGGTGAAGTCGAGCACAAACCTTATCTACGTCGCCAATTGGTTCAGCAACACCGTTTCGGTGATCGATGGGAGGACCAACGCAGTCGTCGCCACGCAGTCGGTTGGCACTAATCCGAGAGGGGTGGTGGCGAACGAGAGCACAAACCTCATCTATGTCTCCAACCGGGGCAGCGACACCGTCTCGGTGATTGACGGCAATCCACTCACCCCGAGGCTTTATCTCCCCCTCATATTTCGCTCCAGCAACTAGCCTGACCGACCTTAACCGTCAACAACCCACTCTGCGGCAGGTGACGCTACCGCTCAAACCAGTGATAGAATCTCTGTGTCTCCGTGCCTCCGCGGTGAAACCGCGTAAAGCCCTCAACTAGCCTACTATCCTTTGACGCGCGTAGGGGCAGGTCTGAAACCTGCCCCTGATATGGAGATAGCTTACGCCGCCAGGCGCTCGCGCCGGTTGAAAGTGAGTCCATCCTTGTCGTAGTCGACTAGAATGGTGTCTCCCTCCTGGAATTCGCCCGATAGCAGCTTTTTGGAGAGTGGCGTCTCCACTTGCCGCTGGATGGTCCGTCTCAGAGGTCGCGCTCCGTAGACCGGGTCGTAGCCCTCCTTGCCAAGGTAATCCTTGGCGGCCCGGGTCAACTCTATGGCCATACTCCGCTCCTTGAGCCGTTCCTCCAACTTGGCAACGAGCAGGTCAACGATCTCCGTGATCTGCTCCTTCGTGAGCTGGTCGAAGACGATGATCTCGTCGATCCGGTTCAGGAACTCCGGCCGGAACGTCTGCTTCAGGGCCTCTTCGGTCTGGGCCTTGAAACTCTGACTGTCCTTCGACAGTCCGTTAGGGTGGAAGCCAATCGTTTCCTGCTGGACCGCGCCGGTGCCCACGTTGCTGGTCATGATCACCACGGTGTTGCGGAAGTCCACGGTCCGCCCGTGGCCATCGGTCAGCCGGCCGTCCTCCAGTATCTGGAGCAGGATGTTGAACACGTCCGGATGGGCCTTCTCGATTTCGTCGAACAGAATCACCCGGTATGGCCGTCGACGCACCTGCTCGGTAAGTTGCCCACCCTCGTCGTAGCCAACGTAACCAGGCGGCGAGCCGATAAGTCTGGCTACTGTATGTTTCTCCATATACTCGCTCATGTCGACACGAAGCAAGGCTTCCTCACTATCGAACATGAACTCGGCCAGCGCCCGCGCTAGCTCCGTCTTGCCCACGCCCGTCGGTCCGAGGAAGATAAAGCTGCCGATTGGCCGCTTGGGATCCTTTAAGCCTGACCGCGATCGGCGGATGGCGTCGGAAACGGCGACTACCGCTTCGTGCTGTCCGGCGATCCGCTCGTGGATACGCTCCTCCATGTTCACCAGCTTGGCTATCTCGGTCTCCTGCATTCTAGTGACGGGAATGCCGGTCCACTGGGAAACCAGTTCCGCGATGTCCTCCTCGTCCACCACCTCGTCCAGCTTCTTATCGCGCTGCCAGTCGGCTTTTGCCCCGGCGTAATCCCTTTCCGCCTGCAGCCGTTCTGCCTTGGTGCCGGCCGCTCTCTCATATTCCCGACGTTGAGACGCAATCTCTTCCTCCGCGGTCAGGTCCTGGATCTTCCGCTCCAAATCTTTGAGCTGATTTGGCATGCTTCCAAGATCGATCCTCAGCTTGCTCGCCGCCTCGTCGATGAGGTCGATGGCCTTATCAGGCAGAAAGCGGTCCTTTATGTAACGATCGCTGAGCTTCACAGCCGCCATGACAGCGCTGTCGTCGATGCGAATATGGTGGTGCGCCTCGTACTTGGGCCGCAGTCCCAGCAAAATAGCGATGGTGTCTTCGACGTTCGGCTCGACCACGAAGACCGGCTGGAATCGCCTCGCCAGGGCAGTATCCTTCTCGATGTGCTTGCGATACTCGTCGAGGGTGGTCGCCCCGACGCATTGGAGCTCACCCCGAGCGAGGGCAGGCTTGAGCATATTGCTGGCATCGATGGCCCCCTCGGCCGCGCCGGCGCCAACCACCGTGTGCAGCTCGTCGATGAAGAGAATGATCTCTCCCTGGGCTCGCTTGATCTCGTCCATGACCGCCTTAAGGCGCTCCTCGAACTCGCCGCGAAACTTGGCGCCCGCCACGAGGGCGCCCATATCGAGGGCGAGAACCTTGCGGCCGCGCAGGGACTCCGGCACGTCGTTGGCGATAATCTTCTGGGCCAAGCCTTCGACGATGGCCGTCTTGCCTACGCCGGGGTCGCCAATGAGAACCGGGTTGTTCTTGGTCCTCCGGCTCAACACTTGCAGAACCCTCTTGATCTCCTGATCACGCCCGATCACTGGATCGAGCTTGCCATCCCTGGCGAGAGCTGTCAGGTCCGTGCTATACTTTTCAAGGGCCCGGTACTTACTTTCAGCCCGCTGGTCTGTTACACGCTGTCCGCCACGGATGGTCTGCAGCGCCTTGTAGATCTTCTCCTGATCGATGCCGAACTGGGCGAGGATCTTAGCGGCATCCCCCTGACGCTCAGTGGTTAGCGCAATCAACAGATGCTCCGTGCCAACGAACTCATCCTTCAGTCTTGACGCCTCCTCATTCGCCGCCTCGAATAGCCGGGCAATGCGGGGAGTGGCGTAGATCTGGCCCTGCTCGTAACCAACCTTAGGAGAGGCAGCGAAAGTCCGCTCAACCTGCGCCTTCATCTCTCCGGTCTGGACCCCAAGCTTCTCCAGAATCTGTGTGGTAAGCCCTCCCTCTTGCTCCAGTAGAGCCAAGAGGATATGTTCTACATCCCACTGGCTGTGGCGATACCGCCGGACCATTTGCTGCGAGAGGGCAACGACCTCCTGAGCCTGTTCTGTGAATTTGTCTTGTTTCATCATTATTGTTTATCCTAACAAAGCGATTCGTAGTCTTTCGTTTTCCGTTTCAAGTCGTCTGATCCTCTCCTCGAACTGGGAGATGCGTTCCGCCATGCCGATGATAACTTCGGCGCCGGCGAGATTAACTCCTAGATCGTTAATCAGGCGTTGAATTTGTTGTAGTCTCTGGATATCCTTATCGGAATAGAGACGGATGTTGCCCTGCGAGCGCGAAGGCTGGATCAGTCCGGCTCGCTCATAGTAGCGCAGGGTTTGAACATGAACTCCCAATAGTTTCGCTGCTACGCTTATCACGTAGCAAGCTTCGTGCTCTGTACTCATCTAATGCTCCAACCTCCCTAATCTGGCCTCAGCGCCGCCGTAGAGGCGAACGGCCGTTCGCCCTAGTCTGGCCTCAGCGCCCTGAGTTCCTCAAAGAGCTGCTTCTCCCTATCACTGAGATTGGTAGGAAGCACGACCTTGACCTTGGCGAACAGGTCGCCCCGGGCAGTGGACTTTAGCTTGGGCATACCCTGGCCAGTCAACCTGAATACCCTGCCGTTCTGGGTTTCGGGCGGAATCTTCAGGGCCAGCTTGGTTCCTTTCAGCGTAGGCACTTGCGCTTCGCCGCCGATCATAGCCAGCGTCAGTGGGACCGGTACCTCCTCGTGAAGGTCATCTTTCCGCCTCTCGAACAGAGGGTGCGGTTTCACCGAGACGTTCATCAACACATCTCCCCGCGGTCCACCGCCGCGGCCCTCACCGCCTTCCCCGGCAACCCTAATGCGAGCGCCATCGTCCACACCGGCGGGGATTTTGACCTCCAGGCGCCGGCTTTGTACGGTGATTCCGAGGCCGCGACAGCTAATGCAGCTCTTGCCGCTGATCGTTCCCGCTCCCTTACAGGCCGGGCAGGGCTCCTGCATCTGAAGCTCCAACAAGCGAGTCGAGCCGTTGAAGGCCTCTTCTAAACTGATCTCTATCGGCTGCTCCAGGTCGTCGCCTCTACGTGGCCGACGACCGACCCTGCCACTGGTGTCTCCTCGAGCGCCCCCAAACAGGTTTTCAAAGATATCGCCGAAGCCGCCGCCACCGCTACCGTCGCCATATTCATAGCGAACGCCTCCCTGACCACCTGGCGCCTGCTGCCGGGCATTGGCATACTGCTCCGCGTGCTCCCAGTTCTCCCCGAACTGATCGTACTTCTTCCGTTTTTCCGGGTCGGAAAGGACTTCGTGGGCTTCGTTCATCTCTTTGAACTTGGCCTCGGCTTCCTTGCTGCCAGGATTAACATCGGGATGATGCTTCCGGGCCAGACGGCGAAAGGCCTGCTTGATATCCTTTTCGTTTGCCCCTCTCTTAACGCCCAGGACCTCGTAGTAATCTCTCTTCGCCATTCTTCCTCACCTATAAGAACCTGTCACTTACCCTAGTATAAATCGTGACTATAGCGTTGTCAAGGTGTTTGACCTAATAATTATCACGATTCGCCAATTGCAACTACAACGAAAATATGCTAGGCTGTAAGTGACTCCGAATTCTTGCTGTGGAGGCTGATTGAATGTCAGACAACCCGGTTGCGACGCCCGCCAAAATCAGCGCCTGGGAGGTTGCCCAAGAGCAGTTCGACATTGCCGCCGAAAAATTGGGACTGGCCGAGGACATACGTAAAGTCCTGCGCTACCCCAAGCGCCAACTAACAGTCTATTTCCCTGTGCGTCTTGACAACGGTCAGATTGCCATGTTCTCCGGGTATCGCGTCCAGCACAACATTGCTCGCGGGCCGGCAAAAGGAGGAATAAGATATCATCCGGACGTGAATGCGGACGAGGTTAAGGCCCTGGCCATGTGGATGACCTGGAAGTGCGCGGTGGTAAACATCCCCTACGGTGGCGCCAAAGGTGGGGTCACTTGCGATCCAAAGAAGATGTCTACCAACGAATTGGAGAGGTTAACCCGCCGCTACGCAACGGAGATATCTGCCTTCATTGGCCCCGAGAGCGATATTCCAGCGCCGGACATGGGTACCGATTCCCAGACGATGGCCTGGATAATGGACACATATAGCATGCACAGGGGCTATAGCGTGCCGGCAGTGGTTACGGGCAAGCCGATCGCCATTGGCGGGTCCGAGGGAAGGCAAGAGGCGACCGGACGAGGCGTCATGATAGCGGCGAAGGAGGCCGCCAAGCAACTCTACATGAACTTCAAGGAAGCTAGAGTCGTCATTCAAGGTTACGGCAACGTTGGCTCGGTCGCCGCCGACCTGCTTCAAAAGGAAGGCTGCAAGGTCGTCGCCATCAGCGATTCTCAGGGAGGGGCCTACGATCCTAACGGACTCAATTTAGCCGCTCTGGCCAGGCATAGGGCCGCTAGGGGTACGATTGTAGGCTACGCCGAAAAGGTGACCAACGAGGAGCTACTGGAGCTTCCTTGCGACATTCTCGTCCCGGCCGCGATGGACGGCCAGATCACAGGCAGCAACGCCAACCAGATAAAGGCCAGGATCGTCGTCGAGGGAGCCAATGGCCCCACCACGCCGGAGGCCGACCGAATCCTCGTTGATAGGGGCGTGTTACTGTTGCCGGACATCCTCGCCAACGCCGGCGGCGTCCTGGTGAGCTATTTCGAGTGGGTGCAGGACATTCAGGCCTTCTTCTGGAACGTGGGGGTGATCAACGCCCGGCTGCAGTCGATAATGGTACGATCCTATCGGGATGTGGCGGCCATGGCGCAGAGGGAGAAAACAGACCTGCGTACGGCGGCATATCTAGTTGCAGTCGCAAGAGTAGCCGAGGCCACCGCCCTCCGCGGCATTTACCCGTAACCGTTGCGAATGTAGTAGCCTTCCGGCTAAAGCCTCAAGTCCTGAGTCACGGCCTAAGAGCAGGACTTGAGGCTTTAGCCGGGCATGTTTCTTGCGAGCGCCAAGTTCATAATTTCTGACTGTTCTCAGCTTGATTCGGCTTGGTCCAGTGACCTGTCAAGTACTTCATAGCCGCTATCGCCAAAACCGAGGGTGCCGAAGAAGGACTCGATGCGTTCGTCGCCGCGCCTGGCCAGCAGGTACATCTTCTCCACGCCCTGCTTGTGGCAGTGATCGTGGAACGCCTGGACCAAAACCGCCCCAATGCCCAGCCTCTGGTGCCGGGGCGACACACCCATGATATCGATCCAGCCTCCTCTGGGCAGCCCGTACTCAAAGCCTTTGATGTCGCCGATGAGGAACCCCAGCACCTTGCCGTCCAACTCGGCCACCAGGCAGGCCGAAGTCATGCCCCCAGCCAGAACATCGACCACGTTCTCGCTCCAACTCGTCGATCGCTCCCCGCCGATGATCTGCGCGTCGATTTCGAGAACGGCGTCCAGGTCGCCCCGACACATGGACCGTATTCTGATACCCTTTGAGTCGAATGATTGCGCTTTCTCGTCCATTTCGGCCGCTCCTTCTCTTGCCCTGGCTCGTGGGTCGCCTCTCTTCGATTATAACACGGGGACCGAGCATAACATAAGCGCCAATTGAAACATCATGAAGAACCGCCATAGTTGGCTGTACAGGCCCGCCAACTACTTCTATAATACTAGGCGGCGCCTTTGCTCTACCCCTGGAAGCGCGACAGATACTCGGGCAATGGCTGAATGTTGTATGTTGTCTCCTCGCTGGAGAGAACGTCCACGACGGCTCGAGCCGTGTCGAGGGATGTAAAGCAGGGGACGCGGTGCTCGGCC